>JADLDC010000282.1 GCA_020846885.1 Acidobacteriota bacterium
TACTTGACCTGTTCAAGCAACGCGATGAGCCGCTGAAGTGCGAGTTGATCGACGAAAAGGTCAACGGGTCGGCGAGCGTTTATTACATTGATAATTCCCCGTTCATTGATTTTTGCCTCGGCCCGCACGTGCCGCATACGGGTAAGTTAAAGGCTTTTAAGCTGCTGGCGCTTTCAGGGGCCTACTGGAAAGGCGATGCTGATAATCAGCAGATGCAGCGCATTTACGGCACCGCCTTTGCGACCCAAGACGAACTGGATGCGTGGGTCAAGCAGCGTGAAGAGGCCGAAAAACGCGATCACCGAAAGCTTGGCAAGCAGCTCGATCTTTTCTCGATCGATGATGATTACGGCCAGGGGCTGATACTGTGGCATCCGAAAGGCGGGGTGATCCGCAATGAGATGGAGCGGCTTTTGCGGGAAGAGCTCGAGCGGCGAAACTACAGCTTTGTTTATACGCCGCACATTGCAAAGCGTGAGCTTTGGGTGACGAGCGGGCACGAGGGCAATTACTCTGATTCGATGTATGCGCCGACAAGCATTGAGGACGAGGAATACCGCCTCAAGCCGATGAACTGCCCGTTTCACATCGGCATCTACAAATCCAGCCCGCGGTCTTACCGCGATCTGCCGCAGCGGTATTCGGAAATGGGCACGGTCTATCGGGCCGAACTTTCAGGCACGCTGCACGGTCTGATGCGTGTGCGCGGTTTTACCGTGGACGACGCACACCTTTTTGTAAGGCCGGACCAGGTCCAGGCTGAGGTCTCGGACTGTCTTGATTTTGCTATAAAAGTACTTGAGATCTACGGGTTCGAAAAAGTAAAATTTGAGCTTTCGGTCCGCGGCGATGCGGAAAATAAGGGATATCTTGGATCAAGTGAGCAATGGGAAAGCGCTGAGGCCCAGCTTGCGACCGCACTGAAGGAACGTGAGATCTCATACGAAAGGATCGAAGGCGAGGCCGCGTTTTATGGTCCAAAGATCGATATAAAGATCGAGGACGCGATCGGCCGTATCTGGCAGCTTGGCACGATCCAGCTTGATTGGAATTTGCCGGAACGATTTGAACTGGAATACACGGGCGAGGACAATCTTAAACATCGTCCGCTGATGATACACCGGGCGCTGTTCGGCTCGGTCGAACGGTTCTTTGGCGTACTGATCGAACATTACGCCGGAGCGTTCCCGCTTTGGCTGGCACCTGTGCAGGTCGCGGTCCTGCCGATCACAGACCGCATCAACGAATTTGCCGAGGCGATCGCTAAAGAATTGAAAGATGCCGGTTTTCGGGTTGAAGCGAACTTGAGATCGGACAAGATCGGTGCGAAGATTCGGGACGCCCAATTGCAGAAAGTGCCTTATATGCTAATTCTTGGCGATAAGGAACTTGAAGAGCAGAAGGTTGCTGTTCGCGAACGAAAGCAAGGGGACATCGGGGCGATGTCATTGGAAGAATTCAAAGAGATGATCACGCAGCAGAAGTTGCTGCGGGCGCTGTGATGTAGCGACATACTTTAGTTTGTCGTTGCGTCGGAATGATAGGGGCCTCCAACAAACTGAAGTTTGTTGGACCATTTCAAGAGGAGGCAAGTATCGCTAGAAGATTTGGTGGAAGGAATTTTCGGCCGCGACAGCGTGAACCGCTGCACCGGACGAACGAGAGGATCAGAGTTCCGTCGGTACGCGTTGTGACCGAGGACGGAGAGACCTTTGGCGTTATGGACACGCGCGACGCAGTCCAGAAAGCGCGTGAAATGGGTTTGGACCTCGTTGAGATCTCGCCGCAGGCAAAACCGCCCGTGTGCAAGATCATCGATTACGGCAAGTTCCTTTACGAACAGAAGAAACGCCAGCACGAGGCGAAGAAAAAGCAGGTCAACGTGCAGGTAAAGGAGATAAAGTTTCGCCCCGCGACGGATGATCATGATTATCAATATCGCATGGAACACGCCCGCGAATGGCTGGGCGAAGGCGATAAGGTAAGGGCGGCGATCGCATTTCGCGGGCGCGAAATGACTCACCGCGAACTAGGGGCAAAGATCCTGAAAAGACTGACCGGCGATCTCGCTGATATTGCTGAGGTCGAGGTAGCACCGAAGATGGAAGGTTATCAAATGTTCACTATCTTTCATCCGAAAAAGACCGAAGCGAAAAAGCCCGCACCCGCCGCGCCGAAAGAACGCGTAGAAAAGGAAAAGCGCGAACAGCGGGCCCCAAAGGAGAAGGAAGTAGTTACGGGAGAGGACGAAATTTTTTAAGCTGCGACATGGGTTTAGCATGTCTCCGCTAACTGAATTTAGAGCTATTTAGATAAGGAGTGAACGGGCTGACGGCTCGTTCTTACGAAAGATGCCAAAACTAAAAACACACAAAGGCGCGGCAAAGCGTTTTCGCTCGACGGCGAGCGGTAAATTCAAACGCGGACATTCGCACGCCCGACATATTTTGACCAAGAAAACGGCCAAGCGTAAACGCAATCTCGATATTGACGTATTGGTGAGCGAAGGCGACCAGAAACGCGTTGAAAAGATGCTGCCGTACGGAAGAGACTGATCGATTTTGGATTTTAGATTTCGGATTTTGGATTGGTCTTGACGTCGCGATGAATACGGAATTCCGCATTCCGCAGTCCGCAATCCGCATTCGAACAACTGATAAGGAGTTCATATGCCTAGAGCAAAGCGTGGTAACAAGCGCACCGAGAAGCGCAAAAAAATATTGGCCTTAGCAAAAGGCTATCGTGGAACAAAGTCGAAGCTTTATCGTTCGGCCAAGGAATCGGTCGAGCGCGGCCTTAATTTCGCTTACACCGGCCGAAAATTGAAGAAACGCGATTTCCGTAAACTGTGGATCGTCCGCATCAATGCCGCCTGCCGTTTGAACGACATCAAATATTCGCAGTTCATCCACGGCCTAAACCTCGCCGAGATCGAACTCGACCGTAAGGTACTGGCCGATCTGGCCGTCAAACAGCCCGAAGCCTTTGCCGCCGTCGTCGGTCAGGCAAAGGATGCGATCGGAAAGCAGCAAAAGGCCGCAGCTTAAGGGTTTAAGGACATTATGCCGGAGGTGGCTAGATTTTATGGAATTATCATCAAACTCTTCTTTGGTAACCATCCGCCTCCGCATTTTCATGCGGTTTACGGTGAATTTGTTGGACTCTTCGACATAAGAACATTAGAGATGTTCGAGGGAGACCTTCCGAGCCGAGCCAAAAACCTTGTGGTAGAATGGGCTGAGCAGAACAAACTTGAACTATTGAAAATGTTGGACGAGCAAGAGTTCAAGAAGCTTCCGCCACTTAAATGATGCAGCCGCCCAGAATAAAGAAAGTTAAAGCCAAAGACGACCGCTATCTGATAGTGGAGTTCGACAATCACGTCACAAAGCGTTACGACGTTAGGCCGCTCCTTTCCCGCGAGATGTTCCACCTGCTAAAAGATCCCGCATTCTTTCGCGCTGCTAAGGTCGATACGGGCGGTTACGCTGTCTATTGGAACGAGGATATCGACCTCAGCGAAAATGAGCTCTGGACCAATGGTGAATTAGCCGACTAACGGTCCGAGCGCGCGATGCTCGGCAACAGGGTCACATCGGGCGGTCTAAATGTCGAACGAAGCCCTGTTCAGACCTCATATCGAACCATTCTCGGCTTCGCGTATCGATGAGTGTTATTAAGATAGTTACACCGGTCATTCTCCTTTTTCTTTTTCCGGTGTCCCTTCTAGCTGATTGTCGTGTTTTGACACCGGACGAGTCTGAGTATTACGGTCGGCAGGATCTGATCAATATTGTTTTCAAGATATTGTTCATCGGAGTAGCCATTGTTTTCGCCGGAGTCGGAATTTTGCGCCTCAGCAAGTTCAAATCAGGGAAGATTATGATCGCCCTGCTTGCCTTTGGTACGCTTCCACTGATTCTTGGATTCCTAATTGCAGAAGCCTGGACAATGGAATGTGGTTTCGGCGGAATTGGAGCCCAGTATTACCTTATTCCGTTGGTCCTTTCGGTCGTAGGATTTATGGGTGTACGCCAGTTCGCGGACTTTCCCGCTGGTTCGCGTTCCGGTAAAATTTAACCTGTCGCCCCTGTTCCAATACCTGACTCTAACTTTGCGTCGGCAAACTTCTCAACAGCAAAATCCAAATCGTCTTTCGAATGCGCGGCCGAAACCTGGGTTCTGATACGTGCCTTTCCTTTCGGAACGACCGGGAATGAGAACGGAATGACGTAAACGCCTTTTTCCAGCAGCGCGTTGGCCATGTTTACGGCGGGCTGAGCTTCGCCGAACATAACGGGGACGATCGGATGCTCGCCGGGCAGGACTTCAAGGCCGATACCGGCGATCTTTTCGCGGAAGTATCGGGTGTTTTCCATCAGCTTGTCTCGCAGGTCGGCTGATCTGGTGAGCAGGTCGATTGCGGCGATGGACGCTGCAACGATCGGCGGCGCGACGGAATTTGAAAAAAGGTACGGACGCGAGCGTTGCCTTAATAGCTCGATCATTTCCTTCTTGCCGCTGGTATAGCCGCCGCTGGCTCCGCCGAGGGCTTTGCCGAGGGTGCCGGTGATGACGTCGATGCGGTCAATCACGTTGTGATGCTCGTGCGTCCCGCGGCCTGTTTTGCCCATAAACCCGACAGCGTGCGAATCATCTACCATCACAAGAGCGTCGTGCTTTTCCGCAAGATCGCAGATCTCAGGCAGTTTTGCGATGTAGCCGTCCATCGAGAAAACGCCGTCGGTCGCGATCATCCTGAACCGTGCAGACTTAGCTTCCTCAAGCTTCGCCTCAAGATCGGCCATGTCGCTGTTCTTGTAGCGAAAGCGCTGTGCCTTGCACAGCCGCACCCCGTCGATAATGCTGGCGTGGTTCAGCTCGTCGGAAATAACCGCATCTTCCTCACCCAGAAGCGTCTCAAACAACCCGCCGTTCGCGTCGAAGCAGCTCGTATAAAGTATTGTGTCCTCGGTCCCAAGAAACTCGCTGATCTTCCTCTCAAGCTCTTTATGAATCGCCTGCGTTCCACAAATAAACCTAACGGACGAAAGCCCATAGCCCCATTCGTCCAACGACTTCCTCGCCGCCTCAACTATCGCCGGATGATCGCTCAACCCAAGATAGTTATTAGCGCACATATTCAAAACTTCCCTGCCGCCCACATCGATCCGCGCATCCTGCGGGCTGTCGATAACGCGCTCGGATTTGTAGAGGCCGGCACTCCGAATTTCTTCGATCGTATTCTCTAGATGGTTTTGGAAATTCCCGTACATATATTAGCTGCTAGTGCGAATATGCCTTCAGAAAATCATCGCGCGATATCCCGGCCTGGGTGCAGATAGATCGCAGGGTCAATGATTTTATTCGCGGATGATTTGGCATGGTGAGCGGCGTACGAGAACATCGGTGTTCTCGCGAACCATTGCTATGTGTTCCCGTTCCCTGACGATGATGAATCCCAGCCGCTGTAGAGCGTTTACAACGCGGTCTTTCGGAGCATCGACGGGAAATTTCGACATCAGGCCGCAATCCTCGTTTCGGCAATAAAGGCCTCAAGTACAGGCGAATCCTCAAAGAACGCCTCCGCCCCAAAAGTTTCAATATGAAACTTGATCGCCGAGGTGACATCCGCAAGAGCCTCATCATAGGAATCGCCCTGTCCAGCGACGACGCCTTTCAGCCCTAACGGATATGAAACATAACCGTCTTCGTGCTTTTCGATGATTATCTTTAGGGATTCTATTGGAATTGTCATACCTAATTAGTCGCTCTGGATTTGCATTGCAAGAACCAATAATCAACATCTATCGTCACGAAACCAGATCGAAAATTTCTTCGTCAGTATATTTACTTTCCGCTTCGGCCTTTATTGGCGCCGTCAGAGTTCCTCCAACCAGTTCAAGGCTTCTTCGGTTATCTCATTGTACCAATCAATCTCATTGGCCGAATCCCTTGCTAGTTCACGTGACCGTTCAAATAACTGCCTTATCTGTTCGGGCTCAGGGGTACAACGCGCGCTATGGGATGCGTCAACCATCTTTCTAAACACCTCAAGGGTCAAGGGCACAATCGTAGAGGTTCCCCCATAATAACTGATATTCATATTATGCAAGGCGAAGAAATGCGCAATACAAGCTTCGTTTATCTGAGGCGCGATAAACAGGCAGTATGTTGGTTTATTGCTCGCCTTTTTTACTTTCGCAAGATGCCGCGTTATTGGTTCGCCCTCGGTTTCATATTGTCGCTGTCCCGATTGCATTGTAACTTCTACTGTCAACCCAAAATTCCCATAATCGCAGTATATATCAGGTAGATTTCCTTGTGCAGTGGACATCGGATTTCCGAAGTCATCGAACTTCAAGTTCGCCTTTATATCCCCTCCGTCCAGCATTGTCATGGCACGCCAAGTATTCCACTCCAACATCAACGGCGTGTCATACAATGAGTTATCGCTTATCTGCTCAAAAGTCTCATTGATTTCATTGTACAAACGGTTGTCTTTGATGGCTCGAACCTGGTCCCGTAGGAACTTGTCCTTCCTTTTTTCTAGCTGATCGGCGAATATATCCTTGAGCTGGAATAAGCTGAGGCTCCTGGATATTTTCAGCTTTGGAAACTGCGTCCTTATTCTTTGTTCAAGCAACTCACGGTCATCGGTTAGCAGCCTCGGAATCTCCGGATTTCCAAGGTACGAAACGTAATTAGGCAAATCGTGGACAAATATGGGATCTCTCTCTGTATTTGCCAAAAAGTACTCAACTTCTTCAATCTTCTCCGGCACGATCGAGACAGATTTTCCAACGTAGGATACATTCACCAAACCCGTTGAGCGCAGATAGCGTACACACGCATCTGCATAATCCCGGAGATTATTCGATTGGGTTCTTAGGAAGGTTCTCGTCGACGCGTCTCTGGTCTCTCTCGTCCTGGTTCGGCCCGCGCGAATCCGGTCGGAATGTATTTGTGTTAGTTCATTGAAAATATAATCCTGATAGAACTTTTTGTAATTACCTGCATTCTGCTCCTTTTCTCGTCTAAATCGCTCAATTTTAGCTACAATAAAATCAAAATTGCGGTAGTCGGTTAATTGAAGCCCGAACAACCGTAACTCATCAAACTTCAATGAGCCAAAATGATGAACGAGCCTGAAAATCTCTAGATATGGCTTTACCCAGAAGTCCGCTGCCCGTTTCGTCGGCTTGTGGTACGGAGAAGGAAGTTGAAATTTGAGCAGTTGCCTTAGAAATACTTCTTCCTTTCGTCTTGCTTTCAATAACTCCACTCCAGCGAGAGTCAGCTGAATCCGTGGTGATAGAACTACGAAGCCTAGTGATTTGGGCGCGCGGTTTATTCTGTCTCTCGCACTAAACGCTGGATCATTTGCACCTTGACCGTGAAAGAAGTTCTCTTCTCTTAACATCTCCATGAATGCTGTCTGGGAATCGACATCCCACTTACAACTCGCAAAATGGGTACTCAGCAATTCGATTTCTGGGATCATTTTTGCGGGCGTCCGCGGAGATGTAGTTATGAAAACCACTTTGCTATCTATGGTTGCCATGGTAATTTATTATGCCGAAACTTGGCCGAATTCAAGTCGTGGGAACTTCACTTTGGCCACATTTCCATAGTTTGAAATCAGGATATGGGACGCAGATGACTTAAAACGATTTCTAATGTTTACGGCGTAGGACTTTCCATATTCATCAACGATCATATCCGCATATAATCTTTCGGTTAAAGGAGTTCTACCAATAACCATCAACGCCTTACAGTTGACTTTTTTGTAATTCTCAGCGAGCTCCATTTGGTCAGTTTCATCAAATCCTTCCTTATACTCCTCGTTACCATAATCCGAAAAAACACAGTCGTATGGCGGATCGAGAAACATGAAATCATCTGGTTCCGCCATTTCAAAAATTCTTTTATAATCCAGACTGTAAATCTCTGCCCGCGAAAGCAGATCGCTGTGAGCCTTGCTTACAAGCAACGTATTTAGATTCGGATACCTGCCGTACGGGACATTAAATTCGCCTTTAGCGTTGTATCTGATCATTCCAGAGTAGGCCGTTTTGTTGATGAAGAAGTACAGCAATGCATCAGAGTACTTCTTCTCGATTAAACCGTTGAACATATCTCGGATCTTATAGTACAGGCGCTCATTATCATCAGGTATGCGACGCTCAGGTTCCTCTCTCTTCAACCGTTCAAATCTTTTCCGGCTCACGAAATACGATTGCTCAATCTCATCGAGTTCCCGACGCAAATTCTCGAAATCGGTCATTACGCCGGTGTAAAAGGCCATAAGCTTTGAATTAATATCGTTGATAATTGCCTTTTTCGGCTGCAGATAGAAAAAAAGTGCTCCGCCTCCAAAGAACGGCTCGATATAGCGCCCGCTGTACGACGGTACGTGTTTTAACAAATGCGGTAATTCTTTCGTCTTACCGCCTCTATACTTTATCAAGGGTTTCATAAAAATCGTTACCGGGACTAACTTTTTAACTTGTCAGATCTGAAAACGGATAGCGAACAAGAACTATCTCATTTTTTGAGAAGTTCGGCATAGACATCGTCCTCCTCGTTGGCCCAGATCTCGTCCAGCGATTCGGAACTTGCGTCCTGCCAGAATCCGGATTCGTCATCGACCAACAGCGTCACCAAAGCACGCGTACCCTCCGGCGCAGCAAACTCGCCTACCGGCTCAATCTTCCCGTCGTGAACTACCGCCCAAATCGTTTCCAGCATATAGGCGCCTCAAAGAATATACGCGAACTTTCTCGAACGCTATCGCGTCCGTGCGGACAAGAGTGTCCGCTCTCCGCTAAATCTCCTCAAAATCCAAAATCACCTTACCACAATTGCCTGACCTTATCGCCTCGAATCCGCGTTCGAAATCTTTGTAGGAATACCGATGCGTGATGACGGGTGAGATATCGACGCCGGTTTCTAGGAGGACGCTCATTTGGTACCAGGTTTCGTACATTTGGCGGCCGTAGATGCCTTTGATGGTGATCATGTTGAAGATGACGGTTTTCCAGTCGACGGGGAATTGTTCGGACGGGATGCCGAGGAAGGCGATCTTGCCGCCGTGGAACATGTTGGCGAGCATGTCTTTGAACGCGGCGGGAACGCCGGACATTTCCATGCCGACGTCGAAGCCTTCTTTCATCCCGAGTTCTTTCTGCACGTCTTTGATCGACTGTTTGCTGACATCGACCGCCTTTGTGACGTGGCCCATTTTGTCGGCGAGTTCGAGACGGAATGGATTTACATCGGTGATGACGATGTTGCGTGCACCGGCGTGTTTTGCAACGGCGGCGGCCATGATGCCGATCGGGCCGGCTCCGGTGATCAAAACATCTTCGCCAAAGACCTCGAATTCAAGCGCCGTATGCACCGCATTGCCGAACGGGTCAAAGATCGCGGCCACGTCGGTGTCAATATCGGGCTTGTGCTTCCAGATGTTGGTGTAGGGAACGGCAATAAACTCGGCAAATCCGCCATTGGTGTTCACACCGACGCCGCGCGTGTTTGCACAAAGCGCACGCTTCCCGGCCATGCAGTTGCGGCAGCGGCCGCATACGAGGTGGCCTTCGACGCTTACGATATCGCCGACCGCAAAATCGACCACATTCGATCCGACATCGACGATCTCGCCTACGAACTCATGGCCGATGGTCGTCGGCACTTTGATCGTCGCCTGAGCCCACGCGTCCCAGTTGTAAATGTGCAGATCAGTGCCGCAGATACCGCCTTTCTTAACGCGGATCATTACGTCGTTTATGCCCATCTCCGGCTCCGGCACGTCCTCGATCCACAGGCCAGGTTCCGCTTTGCTCTTTACGATTGCTTTCATTTGAATTTAATAATGGCTCTAATTGAAGTTACGATTCGAGACCAAATAATAACTTTAAAATACAGCTGATAGCTATGAGCTAACAGCTATCAGCTAATTTTTAACTTGACTAATTTCGATCTACTGACAATTCGTATAATTTTACGGGTTTGCCGAATACTGGTATTATACTTTACTCAGTGTCTGTCCTTCCTGACCTGATATTCTTATTGACTTATGGCTGACGAAAGAGCAACGGTCGAAGCGGCCCGTGAGGCGTTTGACCGGGATTTTGAAAAATTTAACGAGCTGAACCCAAATGGCAGCGGCCTTGCTGACATTGAGGCCTTGCTCCGCGAGGTTGGCGAGATAAAGATACGCCACACCGGCAAAAAGAGCGCACTGGCCGAATCGAAGAAGCTTATCGGCAAGATCGCGGCAGAGCAGCGCGGTGAGTTTGGGCAATTTGTTCAGTCGGTCGAAAAAGAGATCGTTGAGCGGATCGAGGCTATTGAAACGAATCTTAATGAATCGCTGTCGAAAGCCAAAACTGAAGCCGAGCGGCTTGATGTTACGATCCCTGGCAGGCGTCCGCGGACCGGGCATCTGCATCCGATCACGATCCTGCGGCAGAAGATCGAAGATATTTTCGTTTCGATGGGCTATGCGATCGAGGACGACCGCGAGATCGAGACGGACTATTACAATTTCGACGCGTTGAATATTCCTGAGAATCATCCGGCGCGAGAATCGCAGGATACGTTCTATACGACTGACGGATTCGCGCTTCGCTCGCAGACCTCGACGGTGCAGATCCGTGCGATGGAACGCCGTGGGGTACCGATCCGCATTATCGCTCCGGGCAAGGTCTTTCGCCGCGATACGCCGGATATGACCCATGTGCCGATGTTCCATCAGATCGAAGGGCTTTGTGTCGATAAAGGAATTACGATGGCACATTTGAAAGGCACCGTGACCGAATGGCTCAAGCGGCTGTTCGGCGAAGATACCGTCACTCGCTTCCGGCCGTCTTACTTCCCTTTCACCGAACCGTCCGCGGAGTTCGATTTCTCATGCTTCAAATGCCACGGTACGGGGACAGTGGGCAGCGGACAGTGGGCAGTGGACAGTGAAGCGGGATCTCAACTGACCACTGACCGCCGACTACTGGCCACTGTTCGATGTCGCCCGTGCAAAGGCTCCGGCTGGATCGAGCTTGGCGGCTCGGGCATGGTGCATCCAAATGTGCTGAAAGGCGTCGGTGTCGATCCGCAGGTCTATTCCGGTTTCGCCTTCGGCTTCGGACTCGAACGCATGGCCGCGCTGATGTTCAATATCGACGACATCAGGCACATGTTCGAGAACGACGTGCGGTTTTTAGAGCAGTTTCGTTAAACGCATGGGTTGGGCCACTTCGTACATAGTAAAACTCAGCAACGGCGAGACAGCCTCCATTCGGCCCCGCGGCCATTCTAAGGAAAGATAGAATCGGGTCAACTCTGCACCATAGAACCGTTTTCAGAAGTCACGATGCTTAAAAAGGGCGATATTGTTCTTTGTAAAGTGAACGGAAATGAATATCTTCATTTGATAAAAGCTATTCAAGGTCTGCGTTTTCAAATTGGCAACAATCGCGGGCGGATCAACGGCTGGATCAGCCCGAATTCGATCTTTGGAAAATGTGTTAAAGTTGAAGACTAGGAGTATTATGCAGGTCACAACTATCGAAGGCATTGTGAAGAACGGTAAAATTCATTTGAGCGAAGACGTAAATTTGCCTGAATCCGCCAGGGTTTACGTCATTGTGCCGGATCTTCAAAGACAAAGGGCACGAATAATGAGCCCCAGGCTGGTTGATAAAAGCAAAATGAAGGATTTTGAACGCGAAATAATCGAAGTCGACGAAGATGACCAATTATAGCGACACCTATAGCCCGCCCGCTCCGACCATAAACATCAAGATCAGAAATCCCGTCACGTTGGAATCTATCGCAGTGCCGATGTTGCTGGACACTGGCTCGGACTTAACCCTCGTCCCGCGTTTTTTCTGCGACAAAATAGGAGTTAAGGCGTCCGAAACGGAGTTCCTGGAACTAGAGAGTTTCGATCGTGAAACGAGTATCGCATATTACATACGTCTCGATCTCACTTTTCTAAATAAGCAATTTCGCGGGAATTTTCTGGTCTATGACCATTCCGAAGGGATAATTGGCCGCGATATCTTGAATGAGTTTTCCCTTGTTTTCGACGGCCCACGCTTAACGTGGAAAGAACAAGAATAAGAAAATGAACATCAGCTACAACTGGTTAAAGGACCTCATTGACATCGACCTTTCTGCGGAAGAGACGGCCGCTGCGTTAACGCGTGTTGGGCTGGCTGTCGAAGGAATTCACGCGTTTGGCGACGATAAGATTTTCGATATCGACTTGACCTCGAACCGGCCGGATTGTCTTTCGCATCTGGGGGTTGCTCGGGAGCTTCATGTAATAACCGGGAAAGCATTTCCCGCAAAGCCGCGGGGCCGCGAAGAAGAGGCGGAAGCGGTGCCGTTTCCAGCTTTGCTGGCGCCGGATGTGGTGAGGATCGAGGATCCGGAGCTTTGCTATCGCTTCACGGCCCGGATAATTCGCGGCGTAAAGATCGGGCCCTCGCCGAAATGGCTGGTTGACCGGTTGGAGTCGGTTGGTGAGCGGTCGATCAATAATGTCGCTGACGTTACGAATTACGTAATGCTCGAACTGGGGCAGCCGATGCACGCCTTCGATCTGGATAAGCTGGCCGAAAACCGCATCGTTGTCAGGCGGGCGAAAACGGGTGAAACGATTACGACGCTCGACGAGGTTGAGCGGAAACTCGATGAGTCAATGCTGATGATCTGCGATGCCGAAAAAGCCGTCGCGGTCGGCGGCGTGATGGGCGGGCTGGGCTCCAGCATTACCGACGATACGGTTAATGTATTGCTTGAGGTGGCTTATTTTGATCGGAACAGCATTAGGCAAACATCAAGAAAGCTTGGGCTGGCAACCGAGGCGAGCTATAGGTTTGAACGGGGTGTTGATATTGAAAATCTGCAGCGGGCATCCGATCGCGCGGCTGAGCTAATCGTCGAACTTGCGGGCGGCCAGTTGGATGATTTTGTTGACGTCTATCCAAATCGTCTGACGGTACCCGTGGTTGTATCGAATGATATTTCACGAGCAGTGCGGAGGCTGACGGGCTTGGATGTTCCGGCTGACGCATGTGTCAGGATCTTGACTGGCCTTGGCATCGCTAGCGAGAAGCAGGATGACGGCTCTCTCCGATTTACTTCGCCAACCTGGCGGCACGACATCGTTATCGAAGAGGACCTGGTTGAAGAGGTCGCACGGCACGCTGGGTACGAAAATATTGCAAATGAACTGCCGCCGGCCTTTGAGGCGGGCGAGTATCAGGCATCCGAGGCCAAAAAGAAACTTTTGCGGCAAAAGTTGGCCGACATCGGCTTTGACGAGGCTATTTCATACAGTTTCATCGACACGAAATTCGACGGTCAATATGAACCTGTCCCGGGCATTGTCGATGAAAAGCTTGACGATAAATTCGTCACGCTGCGCGATTCGGTCATCGAAGCAGCAGTGCGGATGCGGCCAACCTTGCTTCCCGGCCTGCTCGATTCGATACGGTTCAACCTCAACCATCAGCGGCGCGATTTGAAATTATTTGAGATAGGCAAGGTTTTTGCCAATTCGGCTGGCACAAATCCCCTGCCGGCCGAGCGCGAGGTTTTTGGATTGGCAATAACGGGCGGTGAACTCCTGCAAAAACATCTGGAACCCCAGCGGGCACTTGATTTTTATGATGCGAAAGGTGCCGTCGAGGCAGCGCTCGAAGCAGTTGGCTTTCCTTCAGTCGAATTCCGTGCCGCTGAGATAGAACATCTGCGGCCGGGGCAGTCGGCCGGCGTCTATATCGACGGCGGAATGATCGGTTCCGTAGGCCGCTTGAACGAAGCGATATCTGCGAGCTACAAGTTCAGGGCACCGGTATTTGTTGCCGAGATCGACATCGAGGCGGTCCTCGCCCGCAATACGGCCGGCGTTTTCTATCATCCACTGCCGAAATATCCGTCAGTGGTCCGTGATGTTTCGTTCATCGTCGGCCGAGATACGACCTTTGACACGGTCCGCGATGCGGTTGTTGATCAGGGCAGTGATATTTGCCGGAATATCGGCTTTGTCGATATTTTTGAGGGCAAGGGTGTCGCTGACGGCAAGCGCTCGTTAACCGTACGATTTGAGTACCGAAGCGATGAGCGAACACTCATTGAAGAAGAGGTCGCAGATGCACATGGCCGCATCCTTGAAACCTTACGTAATACGTTAGGGATCGTGCCCCGCGGGTAAAAGATTCACGGATTACTTGAAGTTTTTTCAAAAACGAAACATAATCGTAACCGAACTGCAATAACATTCCACTAACGGAGACCTCTCAATGAACGGCTTGACTGGGATGGAGAAATTTTCACATCTCGAAGATAAGATTTACCTTACGATCGCGTTGGTCCAGAAGCTGCGTGAAGAAAAGGAACAGCTTGAAAAGGAAAACGCCGAACTTAAACGCGGTTCCGGACGGGCCGGCCTGGAGATGGTGCATTTAGAAGAAAAGGTCGAAAAGCTCCTCTCGGAACGTGACGCCATCCAGTTAAAGGTCGAGGCGATGCTGGAGGCCATGACGATGATCGATCCGGAGGTCGCCGAGGCGGTCGGGAGATAACACGATGACAAGCGGACGAGGCCGATCAGGACCGTCGGAACAGACAATTCAGGTCGAGATATACAATCAGACCTACAGCATTCGCTCAGATGGGGATAATGACTATATTCTCACGCTGGCGAAGTACGTTGACGAAAAAATGCGGGCAATTTCGTCCGGTACGCTGACGGTCGATTCGTTAAAGGTGGCGATCCTCGCAGCACTGCACATCGCCGATGAATTCCATCAGGCCAAGGACGAACTCGCCCAAGCCGATCTGCAGCTCGCCTCCCGAAGCTCCGAATGCAGCGAGAACCTGGATCGCATCCTCAAACAAAAGGACATGCCGCAGCAGGAATTCGAGATGGAGCAATAGTTCCGAATCCTCGCTAATACGCCGACTGTAGAAGCCAAAAATAATAACGTAATGGCCCCCCGATTTTCGGTCATCGTTCACACTCGCTGCGTCTTTGTTTCGTGAGTGTTCGCTTTTTTTTTCGTGTTCGTTCGTGGTGGCGAAGCCGAAACCCAAACCACGAAACAAACGAAAGGAAGATCTGACCGCGGCCGTGTTCGGCACTTATGACTTTTTCCTTTTTACTTCCCTTGCGCGATGGTATAATCGAAGTTGGCGAAAGGAACTTACTGCGAGGTTCGTCACCAACGCATTAATAATTGAGCCAACACTTGAATTGAGGGAGGCAAATGTCTTGTCCGGTGCCGTTCTTCCATGTTGAAGAACGCCGTAGGATGGGGCTATAACGTTCTGAAAGGAACGGGTCGCCGCCCACCTGTTTAGCACAGGTTCAATTCAGGCGCTTGGAACGGCCTTGCGGTTCTCTCGCCAATTTCAAGATCATAAATTTTAGGCGGGTTCGTCGGGAGCTTCGATAGAGGGCCCAGCGTCCGGCCTCTCGCTTTTTTCAAGGTCGCGTTCTATTTCGCGTGCGATCTCTTCGGTCCGCCTCATTTCTTCAAGAGCTAAAGGAAGGTTTTCGGAACGCGTTGATAATTTTTTCAGAGCGAGTTCTGAATCGGCCATCCCGCGGCCGCGGGCGGCGGCGGCTTCGATCATTTGAAGCCGCGCTTCAGCCTCGGCAAGCATCTGCTTTGCCTCTTCGTGGATCGATCCGATCTTTTCCGAATCTTTTTCAAGCTGCGCGCCGAACTCGGCGGCCCGCTCGCTTCGAAATTGCTTTAGCTTTGACCGCCGACGCTGGGTTAAGGCGAGCTCTTTACGGGATGATTTTACGATCCGCGTTGCGGTCAAACGTGACGCAAGTGTTTCGCGATAGGCGTCTGCCAAGAGCAGATCGGCCCTGGAAATGTCCTTTAACGCACGCTTTTCGCTGGACTTCAGTTCGTGGCGGAACCAATCGATCTCTTCGGCGCGGATCCCGTCGGCAGCCATCTTTTCGCGCATTTCCTGTGTCCATGCCGACCGCCGGTAGATAAAAAACGTCATCAGCGAAAGGCCGATAACCATGCCGATGCCCGCCAATATCATTCCGACAACAAAAAGTGTAAAGGCGAGGGGCGGCGTCGTACCCAAAACAAGTGCGAGCACGGTGAACAGAACAGCGGGTACGGCGGGAATAAGTATCGGGGCTGTCCACGCCGCGATCTTCAGGTTTCGCCCGCGGGCCAGGTCACGGCCGGTGACCTCGTATTTCGAAACTGCCTCATCCATGCGTTTTTACTTTACAAACAGTGCAAACTTAATTCAATCTAGAGGCATCAGAAAGTCTAACCCTTTGTGCGCAATGCATTAACTGCACATTAGATTCAATAGACTTCACGAGCTGGATCATATGACGAAAAAACTCTTGATGATGGCGCTGGCACTGTCGGCCATTGCGGCCTTCGGCCCGGTTGGAGCGGCGGGACAGGAAGAGTCCGGCACGCGGCAGCAAAAGGTTCGGCCGGTTTCGATACCAATATCGATCTTTACAAAACAAGAGCTTCGCGAAGGACAGATGTCGGAGTATGTACAGGCTGACCGCCTGATCGTCCGCGAAGACCGCGAAGAGCAAACAATTCTGTCGATCCGAAGCGTTACCGATGCTCCGCTTTCACTGGCGGTCCTGATCCAGGAAGACCTTGTTTCTGAATTCAACCTGCAGATAAAGGACCTGTCAGAATTCATTCGGCATCTGCCGAAAGGGTCGCGTGTAATGGTCGCCTATCTGCGAGGCGGAAATCTGCAGATCCGGCAGAGGTTTACCGATGACCTTGAACTTGCGTCCAAAGCTTTCAGGATAGTCTCATCGAGTTCGGCCGCCGCTCCGCGAAGTCCGTTTGACAGCGTGGTGGATGCTCTTGACCGCTTTGATGCATTACCGGCCGGGCGCAGGGCCATACTGCTGGTCTCGGACGGGCTTGATGTGTCGCAGGGCCTTTCGAGTTCAAGCCCGGGCCAAAGTATCGACCTCGACCGCGCCATTCTTCGCTCACAGCGCCGCTCGGTAGCGGTCTTTTCGATCTATGTGCCGACGCCGCTGACCGAGAATGGAAATCCGAGACTGATCCTCAACGGCCAGGGATCGCTCAGCCGTATCTCAGAGGAAACAGGCGGCCGGGCATTTTTTCAGGGCACGGCCGCACCGATAAGCTTTATACCTTTCTTCAAAGACCTTCGCATGCTGCTCAACCGCCAGTTTTTGCTTACCTATCTTTCAACGCATATGAAAAAAGGCTATCACCGGGTCGAGGTAACGAGCACCAACCCGGAGGTCAAGATCGAACATCCGAAAGGATATTACTATCGGTAAAACTAATTGAGAGTTGCCCGGCAGACGGGGCACACCGTGACGTTCTCGCGTATCAGCAGGCCGATCCAGAAGAAAATAAACGTAAACACAAGCAGGAGAGCGAACGTGATCCAGCCCGCGGTCGAGATGCGGCGTTCGACGATCGGCAATGTCGAGGTCCCGCAGTTGGGGCAGCGATACGATGCCGCTGGATAATAACCTGCACCCTGATGAGCAAGCGGATCGGCAGTCGGGAAAGGCGGGTTCATCGGCTGAGTGCCTATAGGCGGCTGGACACGGCGTTCAGACTGTGTTTGATACTCATCGGTTTTCCATGCATACGGCCGCGGCGGCGCATAAGGGTTTTCCTGCTGCTGTGCCTGTGGGACGTAGCCCTGGCCGCCAACCAGCCGTTGTCCGCAGAAGCGGCAGAACTGGCTATTTACCGCATTTCCCTGTCCGCAATGTGTGCACTGCATCATAGCTCCAACTTGAACGGCCGCGATCATATCGCGTTAAACGAATCATAACAGAGAAAGTTCAATATTTGGCAAGGGGATGAGGTAAGAACCTCTCAACACAAAGGCCGCGAAGTCGAATACCCAAAGAACTCGAAGGCATTGGAGCCGGTAATTCGGTGCCGGATCGATGTCTACTTAAATTACGGCGATCTCAGAATCGGACCTTCTCGCCGGTCCTGATCGCTCTGTACACGGATTCGACCAGCTCCACCGACTTAAACCCGTCATCCGCTGTGACGGGCGGCTGCGTACCGTTAAGTATCGAGTCGATAAATGCCCGGTCTTCCTGCGCGTAGCCCCATTTTTCCTCTTTCTCGGTCATGTGGAACGAGAGCGTTTCAAAGTTCGCATCCATTCCGCGCGAGTCAAAGAGCCGTTCCATTTCTTCGCTCATTATCGTGCGGTGATGACAAAAGACCTCGATTCGTTCGAACGGAAAATGCCAGCTTGCATCAGAAGATGAGGCAAACGTGCAGTGAAAGCCGTTCTTGAATTTGAAGATGATCGAGAATTCGTCGATCTCTGGGTACTCATGCTGCGAACCGTACGCGACCAGTTCTTCTATCTCTCCGAATTGAAATCGGGCCATGTCGAACAGATGGATCGTGGTCTCGTACAGAAAACCACCCGTGACATTCACATCACCTGTCCACGGCGGATTCTTGAGTTCGCCGCGGTTCATCTTGATATGTGCGGAATGGGCCTTGTCCTCTGAAAGCAGGCGCTTCAACGATGCATAGACCGGTGCATAGCGGCGGTTATGGCCAACCTGGAAAATGCCCTTGCCGCCGTTTGCCGCGTCGCGCAATTCGGCCGCGTCGTCGATGCCGATCGCAAAAGGCTTTTCGCAAAATACGTGTTTCCCCTCAGCAATGGCGTGAAGTGCGATCTCTTTATGCGTTTTGTTCGGAGCACAAACAAGTACAGCATCACAGTTTTCAAGCAGTTCGTCACGCGAGCCGCAAACCTTGCCGCCGATCGTTTTGGATGTCTGCTCAGCCCGTTCCGGAACGATGTCATAAAGCGCCGCTATCTCAGCACGTTCATCACGCGAAAATATCCTGCCGTGAATATTTCCAATGTAGCCTGTCCCGACGATACCGATTCTAACTTTGTCCATATTGTCTTAACCACCGAGACGCAATGACACAGAGTTTTACAATAGTTTTCTCCGTGCCTCTGTGTCTCTGTGGTAAATCTACTACCAGCTTCCGCCGGCGGCGTGTTTTCCCAGGCCAAGCACTTCTTCAGTGGCGGCTTTCGCCTTCCTTGCAACCTCAAACGGGTCCTGCTCCCAATATTCCGGGCGAAAGATCTCTATGCTGACCATTCGGCCGTAGCCGATCTTGTCAAAGTGGTCCTTTATCTCACGGATCGGCAGGATGCCGGTGCCGGGATACAGCCTTTGGGCGTCGGTCAACTGCTCTTTCGGCAGATCTTCGGCGTCGTTGATGTGGAAGATAAAGAGCTTTTCAGGCCGCATCAAATCGATCGCTTCGTAACTCGAGTTTCCGGCATAAAAATGGAATGTGTCGAGCACGTTCCCTACATTGTCGCGCCCGACATTTTCGACGATCTGGTTGCAAAGATCGAGCGTTTGCACTGAACAATTTGTCTGGCCGAGGAACTCGAACGCGAGTGAAACGCCGTATTGCCCGGCGATATCAGCCAATTCGTTCAGTACACGAACGGATTCGTCGATAACCTGCTCCTTCGTGCCGTTTTCCGGCATCAGCCCCGGAACAACAACGA
>JADLDC010000283.1 GCA_020846885.1 Acidobacteriota bacterium
CGCTCAATCTGGGCCTTCGATGGCAGTATTATCAGCCGCCTTATGAGGCGAACGGTTTCCAGGCGGCCCAGAACGTGGATATCGACGAGCTTTTTGCAAAGCGCGTAGCTAACGGCGCGGCAGGCATTGGCGGCGATAGTGCCGAACCGTTCCTGGTCTATGACCTGATCGGCAAAGCAAATGACGGGCGTCCGCTCTATCATCCGGACAAGAATAACTTTTCCCCGCGGATCGGCTTTGCTTACGCGCCGTCGTTTGACAGCGGGATCGGCAAATTTTTGTTCGGCGACCGCAAGACGTCGATTCGAGGCGGCGGCTCGATCTTGTATGAACGTACGTCCGGAGCATTGACGTTCATTCAGGACCAGGTCACTTATCTATTCGATAATTCCGCATCGACACTGTTCGGGGCCCCGACCGCGACGGAGGCGCTTTTGAACGATCCGCGTTTTTCGAGCATCAACTCGGTCCCGGTGCAAAATGTTCCGCCTGTTATAACGCGGCCGTTCACTCCGTTCGTCGCTGGCGGCGTTCCTTTCGGCAATGCTGAAGGGCAGACGAACTACACGGTGTCGGAAAATTTCGAGACACCTTACTACTATCAGTACAGCCTTGGTGTTCAGCGTGAATTGCCGGGCAATATGCTGGTTGACATTTCGTATGTCGGCCGGCTCGGCCGCAAGCTGTTCACGCAGGCCGATGCCGCACAGATCGTGGATTTCAAAGATCCGGCTTCGGGACAGACCCTTCTGCAGGCGCTCAACGCCATTCAGGCAGGCTCGGCCGCAGTGCAGCCATTCTTTGAAAATCAGGGTGCGCTTGCTTTGGGCGTTCCGTGCTCCGCGGTCGGGATAGGCACGTGCACCGATTTTATCGCGGCCAATCTCGGTTCGCTGATCGCGATCGGCGATGCGTCGGATACCGTCCAGGCGCTGAATTCGATCGGCCTGTTGCGGAATAACATCGGCCTAAGCGGACAATTCTCAACGAACGCTTACGTCGGCAACCTTGGGCATTCGCGATACGATGGCCTGCTGGTGAGCCTGCAGAAACGTTTTGTTAACGGATTCCAATTCGACGTCAACTACACGTACTCGTTCTCAAAGGATAACAATTCAAGTGTCGGCAACACTGTATTCGGCGGCTTGATCTGTGACTTGCGCGACCTGAATGCGTGTTACGGGCCGTCGGATTTTGACATCCGGCATCTATTTAACGCAAACGGGATCTGGGACCTGCCGTTCGGCAAGGGACGCTGGATCGGGCGCGATTCTTCGAGCCTCGTCGATGCGCTGATAGGCGGCTGGCAGATCTCCGGGATCGTTACTGCCCGGTCGGGATTGCCGTTCAGCACGACAACCGGGTCATTTCCGGTCGGGTTTGTTTTCAACAGCCCAGGCGTGCTTACCGGCGACGCGTCTGCCCTTACGGGGAAGATCGACGCAACCGGTTCGAACATAACGTTCTTTGCGGACCAGGCCGCTGCCCTTGCAGCGTTCAAGAACCCGCGAAACGGCGAGATCGGCGTCCGCAATAATCTTCGGGGGCCTGCCTTCTGGAACGTTGACCTTAGCCTTGCGAAGAACTTCAAACTTCCGTGGGAGTCGCAGAGAATACAGATCCGGGTTGATGCGTTCAACGCGCTAAACCAGAATTTCTTCGCCTTGCCGAACGCGAACATCAATTCATCGAGTTTCGGCTTTATAACCGGCTCGGCCAGTGCGCCGAGAGAACTTCAGTTTGCGGCCCGCTACGACTTTTAGTTCGGGCTGACAATTCTACCAGACCCCTTCGGGCAGCATGCGTGCGTGCTGCCCGCTTTTTGTGTCAGCGGGATGGTCCTCACAGTTTCCAAACTTGGACCGAGGCCTTAAACTCGTGTAAGTAATGTCGCTTTGGCTGCTTTCAATTTTGGTGCTGCTGTTTTTTGTTACGACGCTGGTCGGTGTCGTGACGGGGAGCAATTCTCTGATCACGGTACCGGTTATGTTCCAGTTTGGGATCGATGAAAAGGTGGCGGTGGCGACCAATATGTTCGGGCTTACCTTTATGTCGGTAGGAGCGACGATACCGTTTGTCAGGCAGGGAAAGATAAATTACGGCAAGGTCTGGCCGCTGCTGCTGCTGACGTTTGCCGGTTCGGCGGCCGGTGCGGCCCTAGTAGGGGTGATCACGAACCAAGGACTGAAACTGATAGTGTCGATCGCGATGATCGCGGTTGCCGTGTTCATTTTTTGGCAGCGGGATGCAGGCGGCCAAGCGGCGGCCGCGCGCGAGCCAAAACGAGTGCTTGTTTACTTGCTGTCATTCGGGCTTGCGATATACGGCGGGTTGTACAGCGGTGGTTATGTGACGATACTGACGGCGGTCTTAGTGGCTTTCTTTGCCATGCCGTTCAGTGAGGCGGTCGCTTCGACGAAATTGATAAACGTATGCTCGTCGCTGATCGCGACGCTCATCTTTATGCGCGAAGGGCTGGTGGATTATAAACTCGGTATCATCTTGTCCATCACGATGTTCATTGGGGCGTATATCGGTGCTCACTATGCCGCGAAGATGAACGAGACGCTTTTGCGGCGGATCTTCCTCGCAACAGTGGTGCTGTTGGCGCTAAAGACCTTGTACGATCTGTTCGGGGCATTATTCTACAGGTGACGGCGGTTTGCCGCTTCGTTTTGTTGGCGGTTTATCCGCCGGCGGCCTTGAAGTGTCGGCCGCGGCCGGCTTTGCTTTGTCACTTTGCGGCGGTTTTGCGGCAGTATTGGCAGGCGGCTCCGTCTTTGTGCCTGTGTTTGCGGGCGGTGCCTTTGGCGATGGCGACGGTTTGACGGCCGGTTTGTCCGACTGGAAAGTTGGGCACGGCACGATCTCGCCGGTCGTAACGTCCTTGCATACAAGATCGGTCGGCATCGAAGGCATGAACG
>JADLDC010000284.1 GCA_020846885.1 Acidobacteriota bacterium
ATTACGACAGTGGAGGAGGTCGTTAAGGAAACGGTTCTCTAGGACTTGGAGGAATTATGGTAAGGGCAATTGCACTATCGATAGCTTTATTGATCGGCATAGGGGCGGTCATTCCACTGGCAACTCAAATGGCCGAGGCCGGTCAGAAGGGATCAAAACGGTACAAAAAGCGGCACCGAAGCTGGAAAGGCGTAAAGAAGTATTCAAAACGCTGGTGGCAGCTTTACCGGGCACAGGAACGCCGCAAGAAAGCACGCGCGCAGCGCCGCCGGCAGCTAAGGCTTCGCCAGCTTCGGCTTGCGGGCGTAAAGGAACAGAATAAGCCGGCGGCCGCGACGGCTTCCAGATCAAATCCGCCGGAAGAGAAGACAACGGCGATGCTGCCATCCGGCGAGGCCGCTCCGGCGGGCTGGAAACGCAGCCAGGCAAGCAGTTCCGAACTGCAGTTCAGTGTAGATGAGGGCAACGGAACGGCCTCGATCTCGGTGGTCGGCCCGGCCAGCGGCGAGTCGGTCGATTCAGGCCGCCATCGAACAGTCGGCGGCGTACCCACGACATCGCTCCGCCGTGAAGTGATCAACCGCATGATCCGCGAGAACGGATGGGTGGTCAATGACTATCAAAAAGACATCGCCGGCAAGCCTGTGTATGTCGTTGTTGCCCAGTCACAAGGACAGGGCGGCCGCGTTAATTCGCGTATGTTCTACTTCACCGAAGTAAACGGGCGCATTTACAGCGTTGCGACAAATTCGAACACCGGTTCGGCGGAAAGGATTGCTGAAGAGTCCGAGAAGGTCATCTTCTCGCTTCAGGGTCGTTCAAGGCCGATCCAGGCCTCGGTAAGAGAGTAGGTCAGGGCGGTTAGCCTGACGACTTTCTCAATTTCGGAACTCTTTTTCACCCATGCATTTTCAGCCGGCTAACGGCCGGCTGTACCGATCCCTTATGAGCATCGACCATCAGAACCCCGAAACTTCGGTTACCTTGCCCGATCTGCTTCGTCAGATGACGGATCAGGGCGGATCCGACTTGCACATCACGACCAACTCGCCGCCGCAAGTTCGTGTTCACGGCCATTTGGCACCGCTTGCGGGCTTTGGCGTGCTTACACCGGCGGACACAAAGCGGTTGGCGTACTCGGTACTGACCGACGCTCAGAAGCACCGTTTTGAAGAAAATCTGGAGCTGGACTTTTCGTTCGGATTGAAAGGAATGTCACGTTTCCGTGCCAATCTTTTCAATCAGAAGGGAGCCGTCGGCGCGGTTTTTCGTGCTATTCCCTACGAGATCAAGTCGTTCGAGCACCTGGGGCTTCCGCCGGTCGTCGCAGACCTGTGCAAAAAGCCTCGCGGGCTTGTCCTTGTGACCGGCCCGACCGGCTCTGGGAAGTCGACCACGCTTGCATCGATGGTAGATAAGATCAACGTGGATCGTCACGAGCATATCCTGACGATCGAGGACCCGATCGAGTTTCTTCATAATCATAAGAACTGCGTCGTGAACCAGCGCGAGGTCGCGGCCGATACGCATTCGTTCGGATCGGCCTTGCGCACCGCGCTTCGTCAGGACCCCGACGTTGTACTGGTCGGCGAAATGCGTGACCTTGAAACGATAGAGATGGCCCTGCGTATCGCGGAAACCGGCCACTTGACGTTCGCTACGCTGCACACGAACTCGGCCTACTCGACCATCAACCGTATCATTGACGTTTTCCCGTCGGCCCAACAGGCGCAGGTGCGAACACAGCTTTCGCTTGTGCTTGAGGGGATCATGTGTCAGGCGCTGCTTCCAAAGGCGTCGGGTGACGGGCGGGCAATGGCGCTTGAGATATTGATCCCGAATGCCGCTATCCGCAACCTGATCCGCGAGGACAAGATACACCAGATCTACTCGATGATGCAGACGGGCCAGGACAAATTCGGTATGCAGACGTTCAATCAGTCGCTGGCGACGCTGTATCACAAACGCCTCATCTCGCTTGAGTCGGCAATGATGCGTTCGTCAAATCCGGATGAGCTAAAGGAACTGATCGAGCGCGGTTCGGGGTTGAATGAATCGTACGGCGGAGCGGAACGGCCGAGGCCAACGCCCGGCGGCCACGCAAGCCCGTACGCACAAGGCCGCCCGGTCGGATCGCGGCCGCCGGTACGGTGAGCGAAAGATATGAACCACAGAGGCACAGAGACACCGAGGGAAAACCAGAAAAAGTCGGCCGTTTCGAGAGTCCTCTGAAAACTCTGTGACTCTCTGTGCCTCTGTGGTATAGGAAAATTTTCCAGGAGCTAGAAATTAAATGCCAACTTACGCATTCAAAGGAAGAAATCGGCTGAATGAGCTGGTCGCGGGCGAGCGGGAAGCCGCAAGCCAGGACGAGCTCAGGGCCCTGCTGCGGCGCGAACAGATCGTGATGACGCAGGCCTCGGAAAAAGGCAGCGTTGTTTCGATACCCAAACTTGGGCGCCGAAAGAAGGTCGGGGCCAAGGAATTGGCGGTGTTCACCCGTCAGTTCTCGGTCATGATCGACGCCGGTTTGCCGCTGGTACAGTGCCTTGATATTTTGGCCGAACAGCAGCAGAACGCGTTCTTCAAGGACGTGCTCCGGCAGGTGAGGCAGAATGTGGAAGAAGGCGCGACGCTTTATCAGGCGCTGGACCGCCATCCGAAGGTGTTCGATTCGCTCTACACGCATATGGTGGAAGCGGGCGAAACGGGCGGTGTGCTTGACCTGATCCTGCAGCGGCTTGCGACATTGATCGAAAAGGTCGTGAAGTTGAAGCGAAGCATCGTCTCAGCATCGATCTACCCGAGCGCGGTCATCGTCGTTGCTATCGCGGCCATTGCGATCATCATGGTCGTCGTCATTCCGCAGTTCGAACAGATCTTTCTTGGCCTGCTCGGGCCGGGCGAACTGCTGCCGCTGCCGACCCGCATCGTAATGGGGATAAGCGGATTTCTCGCCGGCTGGGGCGGCCTTGCGCTGCTGGTGATGATCATCGGCGCGTCGGTCGGAACTCATTTCTATTACAAGACGGAAAAAGGCCGCTGGCAGATCGACTCGCTGCTTCTGCGTTTGCCGATCTTTGGCAGCATATTGCGAAAGATCGCAGTCGCCCGGTTCTCGCGCATCCTTTCAACCTTGCTGTCGTCAGGTGTGCCGATCCTGCAGTCGTTGGATATAACCGCCAAGACCGCCGGGAACGTTGTTATTGAGGATGCCATCCTGAAGGTACGGGCCGGCGTTGAACGCGGTGAGAACTTTGTTGACCCGCTCAAGGCAACGAATGTTTTCCCGCACATGGTTTCGCAGATGATAGGCGTTGGTGAACAGACCGGAGCGATGGATGCCATGCTTGGCAAGATCGCCGACTTTTACGAGGAAGAGGTCGATACCGCCATCGCGGACCTGCTGGCCATGATCGAACCCGTACTTATCGCTTTCCTTGGCGTAACCATCGGATCGATCGTTATCTCGATGTACCTGCCGCTCTTCTCGCTTATCGGCAAACTTGCCAGCGGCACGAAGTAGCACTTTTGCAGAGGCCCGCACGTAGTGGGGCGCATAGTTGCAAAGGCCCGCACGTAGTAGGGGCATATCATTGCAGAAGCCCGCACGAAGTAAGGGCGAATCATTGCAGAAGCCCGCACGTAGTAAGGGCGTATCATTGCAGAAGCCCGCACGTAGTAAGGGCGTCCTTTCAATCGAAACGACGCCACTACTACGTGCGGGCCTCTGCATTTTCATTCCCGATCCGCGATTCGCATTCCGCAACGGGCTCGTCACAGGTCAGAAACGGGAGCGGTAGCGACTGGGTTCCCATGCCCCGCATATGGTTCAACGAGCCCCCGCAGCCAGGAGCCCAGTCGCTACCGCTCCCGGTTCTAACAGGATGCCCTTACTTCGTGCGGGCTTCTGCATCGGATGCCCTTACTGCGTGCGGGCTTCTGCTTTGGGGAGATCCGTATTAAGATATGAACTTATTCATCGCTTAAAGGAAAGTAGCTTCAGAATGTCATTGAATATCAGATCGAAAGACGAATGCCGCTGGGACATCGTTAGTCTCGGCGAGGTGATGCTCCGGCTGGATCCGGGTGATAAGCGGATCCATACGACGCGCAATTTCGAGGTGTGGGAAGGCGGCGGCGAATATAATGTTGCACGCGGGCTGAAACGCTGCTTTGGCATGGATGCCGCGGTCGTTACCGCTCTCGCTGACAATCCGATCG
>JADLDC010000285.1 GCA_020846885.1 Acidobacteriota bacterium
ACTCCTTCGCGTGGCCGAACTTGAGCAATTATTCGGAATGATGCGAAGAAAACTTGCCAGATAGAACGCGTATGATCAAGCCATACAGAAACTTTACGCCGAAGATCCACGAAACAGCCTTCATCGCAGATGATGCGATAGTCATCGGCGACGTTGAGATCGGCGAGAATTCGAGCGTTTGGTTCGGCTCTATCCTTCGCGGCGATGTGAACTACATTCGCATCGGCGCGCGGACAAATCTGCAGGATGGAACGATCGTCCACGTTGACTCACGCGAACTTCCCACGATACTGGAAAACGACATAACCGTCGGCCACCGTGTCACGCTTCACGCGTGCTATGTCGAAACCGGCTGCCTGATCGGCATCGGCGCAATTCTCCTGGACGGTGTGCGCGTGGGCAGAAATTCGCTGGTTGCCGCCGGAAGCCTGCTGACGCCCGGCACCGTTATTCCGCCCGGCTCAATGGTGATGGGCAGCCCGGCAAAAGTTAAACGCCCGCTGACCGAGGACGAGATCAATGGCATCGCGCGAAATGTTGCCGGTTATGTAAAGCTTTCGGCGGAATACAAAGCCGGGTAATTAGATTTACAAACACACGAACTCGGCGTACAATCCCTTTCGTTTGCCTGCACTGATAATAAAATATGAAAACATTGATGGTCCTGACGCTTCTTGCGCTTTTCGTGATCGCGGCCGCCGCCCAAACTTCTGATGACCGGCCGAAAAATGAGCTGAGCGTTTGGGGAGGTTTTGCTCCGGCAGTACGCACATTCGGGCCCGTCGGCGGCCGGACATGGGATGCTCAGTACGGGATGGCCGCCCTTCGCTATTCTCGCCGGTTCAATAACAGCGACTGGCTGAACATTAAATACACGCTCGACGCTATACCGGTCGCCGTACTTCATTATCCAGATCGTATCATCACGCAAACCGGGCCCAATACCGTTCGTGTCGATCCGGTGAAAGAAACAAAATACGCTTTCGGCGGTTCGCCTTTCGGCCTGCAATTCAATTTCCGTCCAAAGAAAAAACTCCAGCCGTTTCTGGCCCTCAGCCTCTCTGCACTCATTTTCAACAAGACCACACCCAACGACCTGGGCCAGCGCCTGAACTTTGGCAGCGAAGGCGGTGCCGGCGTCGAATATCGCCTGTCAAACAAAAAGGCCGTCACCTTTGGCTATAAGTGGTACCACATCTCAAACGCCAGCCGCGGCGAGATCAATCCGGGCTACGACGGGCAAATGCTATATCTCGGATACACCTTCTGGGGCAAATAAGTCAGAACCGCCTGCGTTAGCGGGCGGGTTCTTGCGAGTGCGGAATGCGGAATGCGGAGTGCGGAATGTCGATCCGTCAGAACCGCGAGCGATAGCGACTGGTTTCTTATCTCTTGTCAGAACCGGGAGCGTTAGCGACTGGGTTCCCACTAATGCCGAATGCGGAACGCGGAACGTGGAATGCACCAGTGAGAACCGGGAGTGTTGCGACTGGGTTCTTCGACCGCTCAAAAGACCCCGGCCATTACCGCTGGCAGCTAATGTCAAGGTACACTATCGGCTTATGGCAAGTACAAACCCGGCTCGAGGAATGCGTGATTTTCTGCCCGCCGACGTCCGCAAACGCAATTACGTCATCAACATAATAAAGCAGGTTTACGAAAGCTATGGCTTCGAACCGCTAGAGACGCCTGCCGTCGAGAATCTCGAAACCCTGATGGGCAAATACGGCGAAGAAGGCAACCAGCTTATTTTCAAGATCCTGAAACGAGGCGAGAAACTTGACATTGAAAACGCCCGTTCCGAGAACGATCTCTCCGACCTTGCCCTCCGCTATGATCTGACCGTACCGCTTGCCCGCGTCATTGCAAACAACAGGAACGCATTGCCGAAATTCTTCAAACGCTATCAGATCCAACCCGTATGGCGTGCCGACCGGCCGGCCCGCGGAAGATTCCGCGAATTTTATCAGTGCGATGCCGACGCGATCGGGTCTGCTTCCATGTTGGTAGAGGCCGAGCAGATCCTCGCGGTCAGCGAGATACTCCGGCGGCTTGGGTTCAATGATTTCACGATCAGAATGAACCATCGTGAAATACTTCGCGACATCCTCGACACGGCCGGTATCGGCGTGAATGATCACGCCACTGTGCTTATCGCTATCGATAAGCTGGACAAGATCGGTACAGATGGCGTAGCCAAAGAACTGTCCGCACGCGGCATCGACGAGTCCGCGTCGAAAATGGTCCTCGATATCTTTGAGCAAACCGGCAAGATCGAGGGCCGGCACGCCGAGATCAACCGTACTATCGTCGGCAACCTTCTGAATATCGTCAGCCAGGAAGTGCTCGCGGATATAGGAAAAATATTGCGGTACACCGCAGGTGCTCCAGTATTGCTTGATCCCAGCCTGGCCCGCGGCCTGTCCTACTACACCGGCACTATCATCGAAGTAAACGTACCGGACCTTGCCGGATCACTAGCCGGGGGCGGCCGATACGATGGCCTGATCGGAATGTTCGGCAAGGAACAGATACCCGCATGCGGCGTTTCGCTCGGCCTTGAACGCATTCTCGTCGTGATGGACGAGCGCGGTATGTTCCCGCCGGAGATCGCCGGATCGACGCCCGCCGACGTGCTGGTCACATTATGGAGCGATGAAACGGCGGCGGAATCGCTGAAACTCGCCTCGGAACTGCGTGCAAGCGGCCTCCGGGTAACCGTCTACCCTGAACCCGATAAACTTGGCAAACAGATCAAATACGCCGATACGATAAAAGTTCCGTTCGTTTGCGTCTTAGGTGAAAGCGAGATCGCGGAGAATACAGTTACCCTTAAAAATATGCGAACGGGCGAGCAGCAAACTTTGCCTAGAAGCAACGCAGTCAGTCTAATGAAGAAATTAGGAGAATAAAGTACAGCTATCAGCCTTCAGCTATCAGCTTTCAGAAACTGATGGCTGAAAGCTGACATCTGGTGGCGGGTTTAGAAAGACGCTCGTGTGAGGTTTAGCGAACAGGCCCTGCCCACGCGCGAGCCAATATGTTAATCTAAAGCTCAGTATTTTCGGTATGAAAGGCATCTCCATCCTTGGTTCCACCGGCTCTATTGGCTGCAATTCGCTAAAGGTAATTGAGCACCTCAAAGAGTTTCGCGTTGTTGCGCTTGCGGCCGGGCGGAATATGACAAAGTTTGCCGAGCAGGTGGCGCAGTTCAGGCCGGAGATCGCGTCATGTGAGAACGAAGAATGTGCAGAGTCGCTTCTTAAAGAGCTGCACCGGCTTGACGCCGTACCTCCGCAGATCGAAACCGGCGAAGCCGGCCTGGTCAAGGCCGCAACACATCATGCGGCGGATATTGTTATTTCCGCGACCGTCGGCGCTGTCGGATTTGTCCCGACGCTTCGGGCGATCGAGGCCGGCAAACGTATTGCGCTGGCAAACAAAGAGACGCTGGTTATGGCCGGCGAGCTGATGACAGCCGCGGCCGCAAAGTCATGCGCCGAGATCTTGCCTGTTGACAGCGAACACAATGCGATCCACCAATGCCTTCGCGGTGAAAAGCGGGCCGAGGTAAAACGCGTCATCCTCACTGCATCCGGCGGCCCATTCCGAACAAAACCAAAGCACGAGATCGAGAACGCGACGCGCGAACAGGCCCTCGCTCATCCAAACTGGAAAATGGGCGACAAGATCACGATCGATTCAGCTACCTTGATGAACAAGGGCCTGGAAGTCATTGAGGCCAAATGGCTTTTCGGCTTTGACGCCGATCATATTTCGGTGGTCGTCCATCCGCAATCGATCGTCCATTCAATGGTCGAGTTGGTCGATGGATCGATCATCGCACAGATGGGTGTCACCGATATGCGGCATGCCATCCAATATTCCCTGACGTTTCCGGACCGAAAACAAAATTGCGTAGCCCCGCTGGATATTGCCAAACTCGGGAACCTCTCGTTCGAAGAACCGGACATAGAACGATTTCCCTGCCTCGGCCTTGCTTATACTGCCTTGAACCAGGGCGGTACGGCACCGACCGTACTGAACGCGGCCAACGAAACAGCCGTCCAGGCATTTCTCGATGGCCGCATCGGTTTTGGCGAAATATCGAAGATAAACGAAGCGGTTCTCTCCGACCATCAACCAACCGACGCGGCGACATTGGAAAATATCCTCGCCGCCGACAACTGGGCCCGAACCCGCGCTATAATGATGATGGGCGAATGCGCTGCCGCAAGTTGAGACGGATCATATGGAGCCAGTTTTAGAAAGAAATTACGTCCGGCCAAGGATCGTGACCGAGCCTCCACCCCCGACTAACGGCTCGCCAAAACGCTACCGTTGGACCGCGTCCGAGTACTACAAAATGGCGGAGATGGGATTCTTCAACGGCAAGCGGGTCGAGCTTATCCGGGGAGAGATAATTGAAATGGCGCCCATGAAAACGCCGCACGCGACGGCCGTGCGACTGCTGTGTGAAGCCCTGAAGAAGGTTTTCGGAAAGGGATATTTGATCGACAGTCAATTGCCTATTAGTTTGGGCAAGGCGGACCAGCCGGAACCGGATGTCGCGGTCCTTGAGGGAGTCCCGCGGGATTTTGCCGACGCTCATCCGACATCGGCGAGCCTTGTTGTTGAGGTATCCGATTCCACGCTCCGATTCGATCGTCTGACCAAGGCTGAACTTTATGCTGAGAACCGGATCGACGAGTATTGGATCGTAAACCTAAAGCAGCGATGCCTGGAAGTGTACCGTCGGCCGGTGAAGGACAAGAATTTTGGGTTTGCTTACACAGAGATCTTTGTCGTCCGCG
>JADLDC010000286.1 GCA_020846885.1 Acidobacteriota bacterium
AGCAATTGGTGTCGTCCACGGTCGCCATTGACATGCCGGCCGGGCCATCGGAGGTAGCGGTCCTGGCAGATCGGTCGTGTGATCCTGTTTTTGTCGCAGCCGACATCCTTTCTCAAGCGGAACACGGCCCCGACAGCCAGGCCGTTTTGGTTTCAGACAGTTCGGAGGTCATCGCGAAAACCGTGTCTGAGATCGGCCAGCGGATAGCTTCACTTCCGCGTCGGAGAATAGCCGAGACGGCGATCTCAAACTCGATCGCCATCCTCGTTGAAGACCTCACAGCGGGAATCGATCTGATAAACGAATATGCACCGGAACATCTGATCCTTGCGGTCAAAGATGCGGATGAGTTCGCGGATAAAGTGGTGAACGCCGGCTCGGTCTTTCTCGGAAATTATGCGTGTGAAAGCCTTGGCGATTATGCCGCCGGGACCAATCACACGCTGCCTACCGCCGGGTTTGCACGGGCATTTTCAGGCGTTTCGCTCGACAGTTTTTTTAAGAAGATCACATTTCAAAAAGTAAATGCGGACGGTATTAAAAGCATTGGCCCGGCGGTTGAATTGATGGCCGAGGCCGAGGGCCTGGAGGCACATAGGCGTGCCGTTTCCGTTCGATTGGAGGCAATACATGGTATTTGATCTGAACAGCCTTGTCCGCGAAAACATCAGGGAACTTGTTCCGTATTCGTCCGCACGCAGCGAGTTTTCGCATGACGCCCGTATTTTTCTCGATGCAAACGAAAACGCGTTTGGTTCGCCATTGCCGGCGGACTATTCGCGTTATCCTGACCCGCTTCAAAAAACTGTCAAAAAGCGTATTGCCGCGCTCAACAACGTTCGGCCTTCGCAGATCTTTCTGGGCAACGGTAGCGACGAAGCGATCGACATTCTATTTCGCATCTTTTGCCGGCCCGGACAAGATAGTGCCGTTATTTGCCCGCCGACATACGGCATGTATGAAGTGGCCGCGAATATCAATTCTGTCGATGTCATCCGCGCGGATCTTACGGATGCTTTTCAACTCGATCTGACAGCTGTGAAGGAGGGAGTTCGTGACGATACAAAACTTATTTTTCTTTGTTCTCCAAACAACCCGACAGGAAATCTGCTGGACCGTGATTCGATCATTGAGCTTCTTCGGGAGTTCAACGGGATCGTTGTGGTTGATGAGGCGTACGTACAGTTTTCGCGTCAGCTGTCGTGGACAGCATCCATCGCGGCCTACCCGAATCTGGTAGTGCTTCAAACATTCTCAAAGGCGTGGGGAATGGCAGGACTGCGTGTTGGTATTGCGTTCGCGAACGAGCAAGTGATCGATCTGTTCAATAAGGTGAAGCCGCCGTACAACGTCAGCGCTTCGGCCCAACGCCTTGTCCTCGATGCCTTAGACCGCCGCGGCCAAGTCGAACAAACGGTAGAGCATATTAGAACCGAGCGGAGCGGCCTCGAACGTTGGCTTTCCGGCCGCCGAGCTGTTCAAAAAGTATATCCGTCCGACGCAAACTTTCTGCTCGTAAAAGTAAAGAACGTCGAACTGCTATACCGATCCCTTATCGAACAGGGAATCGTCGTCCGTAACCGCAGCAGCATTGCGCAGTGCGGCGGATGCTTACGGATAACAATTGGCACACCCGAAGAAAATCAGGCCCTGCGGGATGCAGTGGAGGCATATGAAACGAATTCTATTTATTGACCGCGACGGCACCCTGATCGAGGAGCCCGAAGGCTTTCAGGTTGACCGCTTTGAAAAATTAAAGCTGCTGCCCGGTGTTATCACAAACCTCGCACGGATCGCAGCGGAACGAGAGTACAAGCTTGTGATGGTAACGAACCAGGACGGGCTTGGGACCGCATCGTTCCCGGAAGAGCATTTTTATCCGGTACACAATTTTCTGATGCTGCTGTTCGAGAACGAAGGGATCAAATTCAGCGAAGTCTGCATCGACCGCTCGTTCGAACATGAGAATAGGCCGACCCGAAAGCCTAATACGGGCATGCTCTCGAAGTATCTGAATGGCGAATATGACCTCGCGAATTCATTTGTTATCGGCGACCGAGCTACCGATGTCGAATTGGCAAAAAATCTCGGCGCGGGTGCGATATTCATTGCCAATAAAAATTTCGACTCGCCTGTTGATCCGGCTATTTCGCTTTTCGCAAGCAGCTGGAACGAGATCTATGAGTTCCTGAGGCTTCCGCCGCGGATCGCGGTACACCGGCGAACAACATCTGAGACGGACATCCGTGTTGAGCTTAACCTTGACGGTTCTGGAAATGCGGACATCACGACCGGCTTTCCGTTCTTCGATCACATGCTCGAACAATTGGCCCGGCACGGTTCGTTTGATCTGACGATAAATGCGAATGGCGACCTGCACATTGACGAACATCACACCATTGAAGATGTCGCGATCACTCTTGGCGAGGCATTCACCAAAGCGTTGGGCGAAAAGCGCGGGATCGAACGACACGGTTTCATCCTGCCGATGGATGATTGTCTGGCGCAGGCGGCCGTCGATCTCGGCGGCAGAAGCTGGGTAGTGTGGAATGCCGAATTCAAACGCGAGGCCGTCGGTAAAATGCCGACGGAAATGTTCTTTCATTTTTTCAAATCCTTTAGCGACGCCGCGAAATGTAACCTGAATATTAAGGCCGAGGGCACGAACGAGCACCACAAGATCGAATCCATCTTCAAGGCTTTTGCAAAGGCGATGAAAATGGCCGTGAAACGCGGTTTTGAACACACGCGCGTTCCGAGCACAAAGGGAAGTTTGTGAAAGAAGGTGTCGAGATCATGAGAACAGCGATCGTTAAATACAACTCCGGCAATGTCCGTTCGGTAAAGTACGCCTTTGACCGACTTGGCGCCGAAACCGTACTGACCGACGATCCGGAAATTTTGCGAACCGCGGATCGCGTCGTATTTCCAGGCGTGGGCGAAGCCTCGACAGCCATGGCGTATTTGCGTGAACGCAAACTCGACAGCGTGATCAAAGCACTTCGGCAGCCGGTTCTCGCGATATGCCTTGGAATGCAGATCCTCGGCCGAACCTCCGAAGAAAGCAACACCGCGTGTCTCGACATTCTTCCTTTCGCAGTTCGCCGGCTCGGCGGCCGCGGTATAAAGGTGCCTCACATGGGCTGGAACACTATACACGATCTTGCTTCGCCAATTTTTAAAGGGATCGCTGACTCGGAGCATATGTATTTTGTGCACAGCTATTACGTTGACCTTTGCTCCGCAACGATCGCGAAAACGGGTCACGGCCAAACCTTCTCATCCGCGGTGTGTCATGCAAATTTTTACGGTGTGCAGTTTCATCCGGAAAGGTCCGGCCCGGCGGGCGCACGTATTTTGGAGAATTTCTTGAATCTGTGAGGGGGCAATGATCGAAATAATTCCGGCGATAGATATTATTGACGGCAAATGCGTGCGGCTTGCCGAAGGCGATTTTACGCGATGCACGGTCTATAGCGGCGATCCTGTCGAAATGGCGTCACGCTTCGAAGACGCCGGGCTGAAACGGCTTCATCTGGTCGATCTTGAGGGGGCAAAACAAGGCCGGCCAGCAAACTTGTCTGTACTCGAATCGATCGCGGCGAAGACCAGCCTGGTGATCGATTTCGGCGGCGGGATCGCCGCTGACCGTGATCTCGTAGCCGTGTTCGCTGCCGGCGCATCCATTGCGACCGTCGGCAGCACAGCGGTGAGGTCGCCAAGCCTGTTTGCTCGCTGGATCGGTGAATACGGCCCCGATCGATTTCTTCTCGGGGCCGATGTTCGCGGCCTTTCGCTTGCCATCGACGGCTGGCGAACGATAACGGATGTGGGGATCACGGATCTTCTATCACACTGGGTGAAAGTAGGAATTGCGAACGTGTTCGTCACTGACATCGCGAAAGATGGACTGCTTCGGGGGGCGTCGGTCAAGTTGTACCGGGACCTTCTGAATTCAATTCCGGCACTAAACCTGATCGCCAGCGGCGGTGTAAGCAGCCTCGAAGATATTCGCCATCTCGAAGAGGCCGGCTGCAGCGGCGTGATAATCGGCAAAGCGATATATGAAGGCCGGATCAAGCTGAATGATCTGGCGTTATTCAATTAGGCCGCACAATAAATATGCTTGCAAAACGAATAATCCCTTGCCTCGACGTTAAGGACGGACGGACCGTCAAGGGCACCCGTTTTAAGGATCTTCGAGACGCTGGCGACCCTGCCGAGCTTGCCCGCATTTATTGCGAACAGAAAGCGGATGAACTTGTCTTTCTCGACATTACGGCGACCAATGAAAAACGCCGCGTGCTCGTCGATCTGGTGAGCAAGGTCGCGGCCGCGATCGATATTCCGTTTACGGTTGGCGGAGGAATAAACTCCGTCGACGATATCGGCCTTTTGCTTGGGGCCGGCGCGGACAAGGTCTCTATTAACTCGGCGGCCCTCGATGATCCAAAGGTCCTCGCGGATGCCGCCAAATGCTTTGGCTCGCAATGCGTTGTCCTTGCGATCGACGCAAAGCGGAGCGGGAATGGCTGGCACGCTTACAAAAACGGTGGAAGGACAAGTGCAGGCGTGGACGCAATCGAATGGGCCAGTATGGGAACGTCGTTTGGCGCCGGAGAGATATTGCTGACCTCCATCGACGCCGACGGCGCGAAAAAGGGTTTTGATCTCGAACTATACCGCAGCGTGGCAAGTGCGGTCTCTGTTCCGGTGATCGCGTCCGGCGGGGCGGGAACAAAAGACCATTTCCTAGAAATATTTCAGGAATGTGATGCCGATGCCGCTCTTGCGGCGACCGTATTTCATTTTAAGGAGATCGAGGTTCCGGCGCTCAAGCAGTGGCTCAATGCCCGCGGTGTCGCGGTGAGGATGTGATCTAAATATGCGTATAGATTTTGAAAAATTCCCGGAATCCCTTGTACCTGCCATCGTTCAGGACGATCGCACACAGATGGTGTTGATGCTTGGTTTTATGAACAAGGAGGCTTACGAACGGACCGCATCGTCGGGCCGTGCGACCTTCTTTTCGCGTTCAAGAGGCCGCCTTTGGGTCAAGGGCGAAACAAGCGGAAATTTCCTGTCCGTGAAGAAGCTTCTCTGGGACTGTGATTCGGACACTGTACTGATCAGGGCGATACCTGCCGGCCCGGTCTGTCATACCGGAGCAGATACGTGTTTTTGCGAAAAGAACCGCCGCGAGGATTTTCTGTTTGAACTTGAGGCCATCATTCAGGATCGCAAGGGCCAGCCTCGTTCGGGTTCATACACCGCCGGGCTTTTTGCGTCCGGTGTGAACCGAATTGCCCAAAAAGTCGGTGAAGAGGCCGTTGAATTGATCATCGAAGCTAAAAATTCGAACCCGGAGGCATTTAAGAACGAGGCTGCCGACTTACTGTTTCATTTGCTTGTTCTGTTTTCGCAGAAGGGTATCGAGCTAAAAGATGTGCTTGAAATACTGCGTTCGAGAGCAAAATAGGCTTGATGCTTTGTTGGTAAACAAAAAAACATGTTGACCGCCATCTGTCTGCGGTTATACAATTCTAATGAGCCCGTCTGGACAACTCTGTCGAGACAAAATTTCTGCTTCTATCAACTTCAACACTTGGCTGTTCCCCGGAAGCACGTTCTATAAGGAGAAAATTGTGAACTCTGTATCATTTTTCAAACGGTCTTTTGCCGTCCTGTCCTGCGGATTGATGTTCTTGGCCGCATTTGCGGCCGCACAGCGTACCGAACCCACGCCCGTCAAGGTCATAGTCGCTCAGGCAAAACCGATGCCTGTTGCGACGCGAAACAATCTATATTGTGCTGGCTACGTTCAGTCATCGCCCATCGACACGTCGAAAAAGATCATCGGCGGCCTGCAAGAGCAGGAGCAGTTTATCTACGCGCAAGGCGATGTTGTGTATTTGAACACCGGTTCTGGTTCAGGCGTGAGTGTTGGCGACACTTTTTCGGTCGTTCGGCCGAAAGGCCAGGTCGAGACCCGCTGGACGCGCAAGGATGATCTTGGCTTCCTGGTCCAGGAGGTCGGCGTCGTCGAGGTCATTCGCGTCAAAAGTGACCACGCCATCGCCCGTATCAAAGGCTCCTGCGACAATTTTATCCTTGGCGACCTGGTCCAGCCGGTCCCTCAGCGAACCAGCCCGATGCATCAGTCCCGCGGGCCGCTCGATCAGTTCACTGATCCGTCAGGCAAAGCCACCGGACGTTTGTTTATGGCCCGCGACGGGCAGGAAATGCTTTCGCGCGACCAGATCGTCTATATCGATCTCGGCGCCGAAGATAACGTTCAGGTCGGCGACTATGTGACGGTCTATCGCCCGCTCGGGACGCCCAATATCGCTTTCGGTCCCAAAAATGAGACGGTCAGTGCCCGTGACGAAGGTTATCAAAGCAACACTTTCCGCGGCGGCAAGTTCTCGAACCAGGCCGCACGAAAGTCCGGCGACCGAGCCGACGGCAGCGTTGTCACGACCGAGGACGCAAAAGAGGGCCGGCCCGCTATCAGAAAGGTGGTCGGCGAACTTGTGATACTGAACGTAAAGGAAAAAACCGCGACCGCGGTCATCACCCGCACGGCACAAGAGATCCATACAGGCGACTGGGTCGAGCTTCAGTAAACCGTAATTTTAGACGGGATAGGCCCGCTCTCCGTTCGATCGTAATACTACCTTCTCCGGTATTACGCTTGTTCGGGAGCGGGCTTCTGTATTCCGGCTCATTTGCTTCACCGCCGATGCCGCCTTAAACTGTTAGTTTATGGTTGAGATCGAGGATTTTCCTATAGGCGTGGCTGACGGCGATATGGTCGAGCCGATGATGCAGATCCCGTCGGAGCTGCCGGCGCTTCCGTTGAGAGACATCGTTATCTATCCCTTCATGATCGTTCCGCTGTTCGTTTCGCGTGACAAGTCGATAAAGGCGGTCGAAGAGGCGTTGAAAGAAAACCGGATGATCGTTCTTGTCTCCCAGAAGGACGTGAACAAAGAGGACCCCGGACAAGAAGACCTCTATTCGGTCGGAACGGTTGCGATCGTTATGAGAATGCTCAAGCTGCCGGACGGCCGCATTCGCATTCTTATCCAGGGGCTTTCGCGGACCCTTGTGGATTCGGTCTATTCCTCCGGCGATCACGTGCGCGTCGGCATCACGCCTATTTCTGAGCCGCTTGCGCCCGATGGCTCGCTCGAAGTTGAAGCACTTGTCCGGAATGTTCGGGGCTTGATGGAACGTGCGGCCAGCCTTGGCAAGAATATCTCGCCTGAGGTACTCGCCATAATCGCTAATTTAGATGACGCCGGCCGGCTTGCCGACCTGTCGGCCTCGAACCTTGAATTGAAGGTCGAAGATGCGCAGAGCGTGCTGAATATCTCGGAGCCTGTCGAACGGCTGCGGCGTGTAAATGATCTTCTCAACAAAGAAATAGACGTTCTGACCGTTCAGCAGGAGATAAATTCGCAGGCACGGGCGGACATTGACCGCTCGCAGCGTGAGTATTTTCTTCGCCAACAGCTAAAGGCCATTCAGGGTGAGCTCGGTGAAGTAAATGAACTGTTCGAAGAGGTCGAAGGGTACCGGAAAAAGATCCTCGACGCCAAGATGCCTGAAAATGCGGAAGAAGAATCGTTGAGGCAGTTGAAAAAACTTGAACGGATGCATCCGGACACGGCCGAGACGGCGACCCTGCGGAATTGGCTCGATATCATGACCGAACTTCCGTGGCAGAAGGCCTCGAAAGACAATCTCAACCTGCGGAAAGCCGAAAGGATCCTCGACGAGGACCATTACGGGCTTGAACGCGTAAAGGAACGGATCATCGAGGCACTTGCCGTGCGCAAACTGATATCGACGCCAAAGGGCCCGATACTTTGCCTTGTTGGCCCGCCCGGAGTCGGAAAGACGTCGCTCGGCCGTTCGGTCGCGCGGGCGCTGAACCGGAAATTCATTCGCCTAAGCCTGGGCGGATTGCATGATGAGGCTGAGATCCGCGGGCACCGGCGCACATATGTCGGCGCAATGCCCGGACGTATAATTCAGGCGATCCAGCAGGCCGGGACGAATAATCCGCTGATAATGCTCGACGAGATAGACAAGGTCGGAGCAGATTTTCGGGGCGATCCAAGTTCGGCGTTGCTCGAGGTCCTCGACCCGGAGCAAAATTTTGCGTTCCGCGATAATTATCTCGGGATTACATTCGACCTGTCGAACGTTATGTTCATGACCACGGCGAATATGCTTGACACCATCCAGCCGGCCCTGCGCGACCGGATGGAGATCATCGTCCTGTCAGGTTATACCGAGGAAGAAAAGTACGAGATCGCCAGACGGCACCTTGTTCCAAAACAGATCGAAGAGAACGGGCTTG
>JADLDC010000287.1 GCA_020846885.1 Acidobacteriota bacterium
ATTTGATTTGGCGGTACTTAAAGGCCCACGAGTTCTGGTTGCCCCCAGCTCAAGCTATCATAACCGCAGCATAAGGGATAATCTTTTCTATGTTCAAATTCACCGCATTCGGGCTTGTACTCGCGGCAACGGCCTTTTTAGCCGCTCCTGTACAGGCGAAGGGTTTTACCAATGCGAATGAAATCTCCTCCTCCGCCATTCAGCAGCAAATAATCGAATCGGTCGATATCCAGGGCAACCGGCGATATCGCGACGACGATCTTTTCTATTACATTAAGCTGCGGCCGGGTGATGTTTACGATCCGGCGGCCGTAGAAAGAGCGCTCGCCGAATTACTTTCGCTGAATTTCTTCGATAAGGCCGCGACACGCGTTCTTACTACTCCGGGCGTGCGGGGCGGTGTCAATGTCATTTTCGAGGTCCGCGAGCTGCCGGTTATCCGGGACCTTGTCTTTACGGGCACAAAGGCCATCACCGAAGCCGACATTCTAAAAGCGTTTCGCGAACAGCGTGTCGGTATCTCAAAGGAAGGCATCTACGACCCGGTCAAAGCCCGGGCGGCCGTCCGCGTTCTGCGTGAAATGCTTGCGAGCAAAGGCTATCCGAACGCAACGGTTGACATTAAGGAAGAAGAGATCTCGGCCACCTCGATCGCTTTGACATTTGATATCGATCAGGGCAACAGGTCACGTATCGTAGAGATCGATTTTCAGGGCAACGAAAAATTCAAGGACGGCGAGCTGCGCAATGCGCTGACGCTTGTAAAGGAAACCGGCCTTATCTCGCGTATCAAAGGCCAGGATATCCTTGATATGCGAAAGCTCCAGTACGACCTGCAGAAGAACGTACGTGCTTACATGTGGTCGAAAGGATATTTTAACGCCCGGATCGGTGAGCCTGAGGTGGTCGGCCTTGGCCTTAAGCGGACCGATTTTATCCCGCTGATAACTTTGCCGCTGCCGCTTCTCTCGTCTAAGGACGACACGCTGAAGATCATTGTTCCCGTTACGGAAGGAAAGGTCTTTCGGGTAGGCGAGCTTAGCGTTGAGGGCAATTCGATATTTTCAGAACAGCAGATCCTCGCATACCTGGGCCTGAAAAAAGGCGAGATCGCTGACGGAAAGCGCCTGCAGGAAGGCGTTTACGATAATCTGAAGAATGTTTACGGCCAGCAGGGATTCGTCAACTATACGGCTGAATTCGAACCCGAATTCCGGGACGATCCGACCAATCCTAATGAAGGCATCGTCGATATCAAGGTCATCATTGACGAAGGAAAACAGTTTACGCTGCGAAGGCTCGAGTTTTCTGGCAACACGTTTACGCGCGACCGCGTGCTTCGCCGCGAGTTTCTGCTGAACGAAGGCGATATTTACAATTCGCGGTATCTTGAGATATCCGTCGCCCGTGTTAACCAAACACAGTATTTCGACCCGATCGACAAAGATCAGGATGTCGAGGTCAAGACGGACGACGAGCAAGGCGACGTTGACCTGCTTGTCAAGGTCAAGGAAAAGGGACGCCAGCAGATATCGTTCAACGGCGGCATTTCGGGTATTGGCGGTTCATTCTTTGGGCTCGAGTATTCGACCAACAACCTCGCCGGACGCGGTGAGATACTCTCGTTCGCCGTCGGAGCGGGCAACCGCCAGCAGAGCCTGCAGTTCACCTACCAGGAACCTTATTTCCGCGACCGGCCGATATCGGTAGGATTCTCGCTCTTTGCGTCGCGCTACAGGTTCTTTGGCGAAGGGACATTCCTGACGCAAAACCCGGACCTTATCAACGATCTGACCAACCCTTTCGGCTCTATCCTGACCGATGAGAGCAACCTGTTCACCCAAACCACATACGGGGCCAACGTATTCGCAACGGCGCCGCTCTCGGAATTAGCATTCAAAAAGCGACGGTTTACCCAATTTTCACGCATCGGGCTGAACTATCAATTCTCGGCCACGTCGATCCAGGACCCGCCGGTGAATGAGACATGTGCGTCGGACCCGACCAAGTGCATACCGATCATTTACGAACAGCCCAACATCATCACCAGCAGGATAACGGGTTCGTTTGTTTACGACACGCGTCAGCCTGCCGAGAACGGGATCGATACCAATCGCGGAACGCAGCTTGCGATGTCGTTCGGGCTTGCGGGCCTCGGCGGCGATGTCCGCACCTATCAGCCAAGCCTCACTTTTTCGCAGTTCATACCGGTACGCCGCCGCCGGTCGAAGAATCCGGAGGTCTTTGCGTTCCGCATCCAGGCCGGCCATATCGGAGCGTTTGCCCTGACGGATACGATCCGCAATGCAAATTCGATAGCATTTATTGGCGGTGTTCCAGCTTACGAAAGATTCTATCTGGGCAGCGAGAACGATATTCGCGGTTACAACTCACGAAGTATAGGTCCGATCGCAAGGTTTGACACGTATGTAACGAGTCGAAATGTGGTGCTGACCACCAATGCGGCGGGAACTCCTGTGCCATATACCGGATTCGAGAATCCAAACATGGCCGCGGAACTTGCTCAATCCATCGGACTTGTGACGGGGCCCGATGGAGCAAACCCGGCGCTGTTTGCCAGGAATTATCGATTCATTGGCGGTGACACCCAGCTTTTGGGTAATTTCGAGTACCGTATCCCGATCTTTGGCCCGGCGACGATAGCCCTGTTTGCCGATGTAGGAAGCGTATTCAACCTCCAAAAATCGGGTGCACAGCGGATCAATACCGAATTCTTCCCCGACCAACAACTTTTGGGGCCCGGAAGACTGACCGCGCTCGGACTTGCGAACACGCCGGTTCTTGAGAGCAGCTTTGGCAGCATTCTGTACTATCACGGACGTGTTTTGACCAAGACGGATTATATAAACGAGTTCTGCCGCGGCAACCGTTTTGGCTGCCCGACATCGCTTGATCCTGAGGTCCAGCAGCTTTTCGTTCGCGGCGAGGTTCAGCAGAATTCGCTGCTGCGTGTTGACGACAGCGCATTCGGCAAACTTGGTGATTTCAAGTCGAGCATCGGCGTCGAGTTTCGGGTCCAGGTACCGGTTGTTAACGTGCCGTTCCGGCTGATCTATTATTACAATCCGAACGCAAAGCTCGGATTTACGCAGGAGCTGCCCGGTATTTTCCTACCCGGCAAGCGTAACGGGTTCAGATTTACTGTCGGCCGGACGTTCTAATTCAAGAACCCGCGCCGTTTCCGCGTGGTTTCGCGGCTCCTTTTCGCGTGTTTCCTGGTTGAGGATCCGGGTCGAAAGCAGTGAAAAATTGACATCGTAGGGGCAATGGCATAATATCTCTGTCTTTCGGGTTTATTCTTTAACTTCAGGCAACAGTTTCCGCGGTTTTGGTTTCAAAGATATTGACCTCGAGATAAATCGACATCTTTCAGCGAGTTTAAGGAGTTTGTATATAAAATGAGAAGAATCAGTATATTGGCCGTAAGCGTTATGATCGCCGGCGTGTTCGCGGGCGCGGTGTTCGGCCAGGGTTCCACTCCGGCTGGCCAGCCGGGAACGAACCTCAAGATCGTCGTGATCAACACGGCCGCGTTTGACGCAAAGGACGGCATCACAAAATACACCAATGCAATGTCGGCGCTTGAAAAGGAATTCACACCGGCACAGACCGAGATAAATACGCTGGTGACGAATTACCAGAAGATGGGCGCCGATATCAAGGCCCAGCAGGACAATCTTAACGGCGGGAAGGTCCCTGTTGACCGGAACGCATTGGCGTCTAAGATCGAGGAATATCAGACCCTGGAACTTACGATCAAGCGAAAGCAGGAAGACGGCAAGCGCAAGTTTGAACTTCGCCAGCAGCAGATCTTGAGCCCGATCCTTCAGGACATCGGCAAGGCGATCGACGACTACGCAAAGCAGAAAGGCTATTCGCTGATCCTTGATGCGGCAAAGATGGACAATGCCGGTATCATTCTCGCGGTCGACGTCACAAAGCTGGACGTGACGAAGGATTTTATCACCTTCTACAACGCACGGCCCGCCGGTACGGCAACGACCGCCGTGCCGAAGTAAACTGCTTCCGGGTAATTTGTATCGAACAAGTCAGAAGTCGGTTGAAGTTCACACCTTCGGCTGGCTCCTGACTTTTTAGCTTTATGCCTGGCCAAGAGACCATTTACGATTCAGTTGCGATCCAGCGGATACTGCCGCATCGCTATCCATTTTTGCTTGTGGACCGGATCATTGAGCTCGAGCCGCGAACGCGAATTCTCGGCGTCAAGCAGGTGACCGCCAACGAGCAGTATTTTGCGGGCCATTTTCCGGGAGCACCTGTAATGCCCGGTGTCCTGCAGATCGAGGCGTTGGCACAGGTCGGGGCCATTCTTGCCTTGCGCGAATTTGAGGACCGCGACGCAAAGATCCCGTTCTTCAGCGGCATCGACAGCGCCCGCTTTCGCCGTCCGGTTGTCCCCGGCGACACGCTTATGCTTGAGGTAACGGCGCTTCGCGTCGGCAGTAAGATGCAGAAGATGAGCGGCATTGCGACCGTGAACGGAAATATTACCGCCGAAGCGATCATAATGAGCGTGATCGCCGACCGCCCGGCAAATGAGTGATCCTGCCTTCTCGATATGACCTCGTTTATTCATGAAACCGCCATCGTGCCGGCCGCGGCCCGCATTGGACAAGATTGCCACATCGGGCCATATTGCATTGTCGGTGAAAATGTTTCGCTCGGCGACGGTGTCCGGCTTGAATCGCACGTCGTCGTTGACGGGCGGACCACCATCGGCGATGGCACTCACGTTTTCCCTTTCGCGTCCATAGGCCTTGCTCCGCAGGATCTGAAATACGCCGGCGAACCGACATCGGTCGAGATCGGCAAGCGAAATCAGGTCAGGGAATTCGTCACAATCCATCGCGGTACTTCGGGCGGCGGCGGATCGACGAAGATCGGCGATGACAACCTCCTGATGGCTCAATCGCACGTCGCACACGATTGCCAACTCGGCAGCGGCATAATTATGGCCAATGCCGCGACGCTGGCCGGACACGTCGAGATCGCTGACCGCGCAAGCATCGGGGCCTATTCCGGCGTCCATCAGTTCTGCCGTGTTGGGTTCGAAGCCTTTGTCGGCGGCTATTCCGTTGTGGTCAAAGATGCGCCGCCGTTCGCGATCATCCAGGGCAATCACGCAAAATGTTACGGCCTTAACCGTGTCGGCG
>JADLDC010000288.1 GCA_020846885.1 Acidobacteriota bacterium
GCCCGCCACGTTGTTTGGCTGACGACAGGGCTAAATGACGAGGAGTTTACTTCCGTGTTGGCAGCTGGGACAGTCCCGCCGGGCGAAGAGGACATGGCCTACATTGCCCAGGCAAACGGAGTTCGGCTCGTCTTTATCGAAGCAATGAGCCGCGAGCTTTCGCCTAAGGACATCGTTTCGTTATTCAAGGTCTACGGCCTCATCAAACGTGAAAGACCGGACATCGTTCATACGCACACCGCAAAGGCGGGAACGGTTGGCCGCGCCGCCGCGTTTCTCTATCGCTGGTTCACACCCGCGGCATTGATCGGGCGGCCGCGGCGTGTGGCTGTCGTTCACACCTTCCACGGGCATGTTTTTCACAGCTATTACGGAAGGTTCAAGACCTCGGTGTTTATTCTGATCGAAAAACTGCTTGCACGATTCGCGACGGACCGGATAGTTGTTATCTCAAGCCAGCAGTTCGATGAGATCCACAGCCAGGTAGGTATTGGCCGCAAGGAACAGTTTGCCGTCATTCCGCTTGGGATCGATCTTGAAGCGTATTCTGCTCGCCCGAATTCAACCGATGGAATTCGCGGACTTTTACCCGTGGACAGTTCAACGCTTCTGGTCGGCTTTGTGGGCCGGTTGACCGAGATAAAGAATATCCCGCTTTTCTTGCAAGCGGCGCGGGCGTACGAAACGGCCGACGATCCCACACTGCCGCCGGCCCATTTCGTTATCGCGGGTGATGGACATCTGCGTGCTAGCCTGGAGGCGGAATCCGAACGGCTCGGCATAAGGAACATCACATTTCTCGGCAACCGCGAAGATATAGAATCGGTGTACGCCGCCCTCGACGTAGTTGCGCTGACCTCTCTTAACGAAGGAACGCCTCTTTCGCTGATCGAGGCCATGGCAAGCGGCACGCCGGTCATCTCCACAATGGTCGGCGGCGTTGTGGACCTGCTGGGGACAGCACGGGAGAAAATGGATGGGTTTTATGTGTGTGAACGGGGCATCGGCGTTGACGGCAGCGAGTCAGAGGCATTTACGAAAGGGTTGATTTATTTGCTCAAAAATGAAAGATTACGACAAGAGCTTACAGCCAGAGGGAGCGAGTTCGTAAGGAAAAATTACAGCAAGGATCGACTGATCGCGGACATTCGGCAGCTTTATCGCCAACTCGCGTGAGTTTGTTCGATCGGAACACCGACCGGATCGCCTAAGCTGCGGATCCGATGAACCCTGGCCCGTAGCAAGCAAAATGACGCAAGTCCTTTCAAATCCGTTCGTTGCAGGAGGCCTTAGTGCAGCTGTTGCCGTGATCCTGACGTTGCTTGTGCGGTCGCTCTCGGTCAAATTCGATCTCGTCGCGAGGCCAAAGAGTGACCGATGGCATAAAAGGCCGACCGCGATGCTGGGCGGAATTGCGATCTTTGCAACAACGGTCGTTATGTGCGGGCTGTTGGTTCCGTACACCTTCGAATCGCTCGTCGTTCTGGCAGCGGCGTCATTTCTATTCCTTGTCGGCCTCATCGACGACATCCTGAATATCAAACCCTATCAGAAGCTGATCGGGCAGCTTATAGGTGCGGCATTTGTCGTCAGTTTTGGCCTCAAGGTACCGCTGACCGGTTTCGAGCTGGTCGATATTTGGATCACTGTTTTCTGGTTGGTGGGCATCACGAATGCCGTTAACCTTCTGGATAATATGGACGGCCTGGCGGCTGGCATCACCGCGATCGGGGCGTTCTCGCTGGCGATGGGTTTTTACTCGAACGGCCAGACGAACGAGGTCCTTTTTGCGTCGGTATTCATCGGTGCCTTGGTCGGATTCCTTATTTTCAATTTCAACCCGGCATCCATTTTCATGGGCGACTGCGGGTCGATGTTCATCGGGTTTTTGCTTGCGGGCTCGGTCCTTATCGGACAGACCGGCGGACGGTCGCGGAGCCTTTTCAGTATCCTGGCCGTTCCGGTGCTTATTCTGTTCGTGCCGATATTCGACACTACTTTTGTCACGATCCTCAGAAAAATATGGGGACGGAAAGTATCGCAGGGCGGACGCGACCACACATCGCACCGGCTGGTCGCGCTTGGCCTTTCAGAACGGTCGGCGGTGTTGATGATCTATGGGTTTGCGGTTGTCGCAGGTGCGCTATCGCTTGCCGTCGCCCAACTTACGACTACGCAGAGCCTTGCCCTGATCCTTTTCTTTACCATAATTCTGGCGATCATCGGCGTATATCTGTCAAAGGTTCGCGTTTACGAACAGGGCCGCGATCTATCGGCGGCGGGCAGCAACGCGGTCTTTGCTTTTCTGGTAAACGTTTCCTATAAGAGGCGAATATTTGAGGTTTTTCTTGATTCGTTCCTGATAACTTTGTCCTATTATGCGGCCTACGTTCTTCTAAATGGCCCTATTGAATCCACCGCAAACTGGGACCTGTTTATCGATACTCTGCCGCTCTTGGTCGTTCTTAAGCTTTTCGCATTCCTCCTCGCAGGGGTTTACCGCGGCCTTTGGCGATATACAAGCGTGAGCGATCTGTTTACGTTCACAAAAGGTGTTGTACTTGGTTCGGGTTTGAGCGTGTTGGCAATTCTTTTGCTTTACCGCTTTCAGAATTTCTCGCGCGCGGTTTTTGTTCTGGACGGTATAATTTTACTTTTGGCGATCGTCGGGAGCCGGCTGACCTTTCGGCTATTTCGGGAGATACTTCCACTCGGCTCGGTCAGCGATGGGCGGCGTGTTCTCATATACGGTGCAGGTGACGGCGGCGAGATGGTGCTTCGTGAGTTGAGAAAAAATCCTGAATGGAGCTATCGCCCGGTTGGGTTCATTGACGATGACCCGTTGAAAAAGGGTAAGGTCATAAACGGGCTTGAGGTCTATGATTCAAACGGTACTCTGGCCGACCTGTGTGACCAGAAAGAGGTGCAGGAGATACTCATATCATCGAAAAGCATCCCGGCCGAGACGATCCGTTCGCTTCGCGC
>JADLDC010000289.1 GCA_020846885.1 Acidobacteriota bacterium
ATTTCGTAAGGTCCGCCAGGACGACGTCCGGTTCGGGTTCATCGAAATCATTGAGCCGAAGCGGATTCTGGATACTAACCTGAATCGACGCGGAACAATTGAGAACAAAAAAGCGCGTCAAAAAATTGACTACAGCCGCATGCCGTTCACCGATACCCATTTTCTTTATCAGTTCCCCATCTATGATCTCGATCTGCTCAAAGTCCGTGATCAGTCCAAGTTCATACATCTTATAATATGCATCCACCGAAAAACGGAGGTGAACAGGCTGAGGGCCGGTCGTGGTCGCTATGTCGCTGCTTCTGATCATACAGAAAATATACTACATCAGATTCACCCGAGCCCAACATCTTCCTGTGTCTGCAGCAGCTCAAAGCCTTCGCTTCGGGCGACAAATGTCGCGGCCGTCAGATCGCCGACGACGTTGAGCGTCGTTCGGCACATATCCAAAATACGGTCAACGCCGAGGATGATCGCGATAAGGCCGGGATCGATATTGACGGAAGGCATCGCGAGAATGCCGATGATAAATGGTATCGAACCGGACGGAACTCCGGCTGTGCCGATTCCGCCAAGAATGGCCATGTAAACGACCATCAACTGCAGGCTCAAGGAAAGTTCGACGCCCGCGAGTTGCGCAAGAAACAAGACCGTAACGCCTTCGTAAAGTGCCGTGCCGTTCTGATTCGCGGTGGCCCCAACCGTTAGAACAAAGTTGTTTATTTCTTTTGGAACACCAAGGTTTTCATTTGAAACCCGCAACGCGGTGGGCAGCGTAGCGTTTGACGAAGAAGTGGAAAACGCGGTCACGATGACCGTTCGGACGCGTCTGAAAAACTCGAGCGGGCTGATCTTTGAAAGGAAATAGATCGAAAGCGAATAAACACCAAAGAAATGAAGCGACAATCCAAGCAAGACCGTCACTACAAACCACGCCAACGATTGAAGAAGGTCTAAGCCGAACTGAGCGATGTTGTTAAAAAGCAGGCACGCCACCGCATATGGCGCGAACTTCATGATGATGTCGATGATCTTTGACGTGATCGCAAAGATCGATTCCATTACGCCGACAAAAGGCGCCGAGACCGAAGCGGGCAGAAGCGTGATCGCGATACCGACGATCAACGCAAAGAACATTATATGCAGCATGTTCGGGCTTGATCCCGCAATGGAGTTAAAGACGTTGCTCGGAACGATCGTTTTCACGGCCTGCATAAGAGGCGAATCGGACTTTGCCGATTCGGCCGCCTGTTTCTGTGCCGCCGTTGCCGATGTGGCGCCGCCGCTGAACTTTTCCTTGAGCTGTGCGGCGGTCTCCGGCGCGATGCGCTCGCCCGGACGGATCGTATTTGCAAGCCCGAGGCCGATGACGACCGATATCGAGGAGATCAAAAGGCAGTATCCGAACGATTTTAGGCCGATGCGCCCAAGTGTTCGAATATCGCCAATGCCGGCAATTCCGACGACAAGCGACGCAAACACAAGCGGTACTACTATCATCAGCAGCAGGTTGAGAAATACGGTGCCGACCGGCTGTGTAATATTGGTGACCAGCCACACAACCCTCGGGTCAGTTCCACCAAGCGTCCAGTTCACGCCAAGGCCGCCAATAACACCAACGAGTAACCCAAGCAGTATCTTGGTATGCAGCGCCATGCCTTTTGGCTTGTCCGGCGTTTTGTCGTCCAGGTCGGTAGCGAGTTCGCGTTCGTAATCATCCGTAGGGATATCTTTGTTTTCTGTCATCTTCTTTGTTGCCGTGAGTCTGTAGTTTGTAGGTCGGTTGAGTGAGTTTAGCAGAAATCTGGTGAATCAGGCAGATGAAACGATGATCTTTTGTGCTGATTTCTTGCGAATATTAAAAAAATCAGATAATATGATTATCAGACCAATACTGGTCCGCTCATATCATGCCCCGTACATTGACCGTCACTGAAATGTCGCGAAAGTTCGCGGATTATATAAATCGAGTTGCCTATCGCGGCGAACGGTTCGTGCTGACGCGTGGTAATAAGCCGGTGGCTGAGATACGCCCACTGCCGGTTGGACGAAAGCTTTCGGAACTTCCCGAGATAATGGCTTCGTTGCCGCATCTCACGCCGGAGGAAGCCGAAGAATTTGGAAGAGATATCGATGAAGCGCGTGAGGCAATGAACAAGATCCCGATCCGTGATCCGTGGGAAGATTAATAGACACAAGCATTCTTATTGAATCGGAGCGGGGCCGTCTCGACCTCAACGCATTTGTTGAAAATTGCGGGAGTGAAGACTTCTTTATTTCGGTAGTTTCTGCTAGCGAGTTGCTCCATGGTGTACACCGCGCCAATGAGCCTCATATTCGGACAAAACGAGCGGCGAGTGTTGAAGGTGTATTGCGGCAGTTCTCCGTGCTCGATATCGATCTTGAGACTGCCCGGACGCACGCACACGTCTGGGCCGAACTCGAGGCAAAAGGCGAGATCATCGGGCCCCACGATCTCTGGCTCGCAGCGACATGCATTGCTCATGGGCTGGTAATGATCACAGCAAACGTACGCGAGTTTGAACGCGTTCCCGGGCTGACAATTGAAGTTTGGAAATGAGGAGTTGAAGCCCTCAAGGACCTTGATAAGCCGTTAACAGACGGGAAATAATTTAAGAAAAATGTACGAGTCAATCCATTTTGCATCGGGCGGACGGCAGAATACCAATGCCTCAAAACCCGAGGTAATTGCTGCGCTTAAAGCTATTGTCGGTGATGAGAACGTCGTTGTTGATCCTGATCGGGTCGAGCCTTACGGAGCCGACGCGGTCAAGGAGAAGTTTCCGCCTGAGGCCGTTGTTTTTCCTGAATCAACAGCGGAAATGGTTGCGATACTCAGGCTTGCAAATGAGGAGCGTTTTCCGGTAACGGCGCGCGGCGGCGGCGTTGGCTATACGGGCGGTGCTGTGCCGATCGACGGCGGCATTGTTATCGGCACCGACCGGATGAAAAAGATCGTTGAGCTCAACGTCGATGATCTTTACATCACCTGCCAGCCGGGCCTGACTACATACGAGGTTCAGCAGGCGGCGGCCGAAGTCGGATTGATGTTCGCGCCGGACCCGGCAAGCTATAAGGACAGCTTTATCGGCGGCAACATCGCCGAAAACGCCGGCGGAATGCGGACGCCGAAATACGGCGTGACCAAACATCACGTTCTCGGCATGGAAGTGGTAACCGCAACTGGTGAGATAATTCGTACCGGCGGCAGAACGGTGAAGAATGTGGTCGGCTTTGACCTGACCGGCCTTATGTGCGGAAGCGAAGGGATGCTCGGGATCATTACCGAAGCGACGCTGAAACTGCTTCCGATGCCTGAGGCGACCTCGACCGTCCGTGCCAGTTTCCATTCAATGGAAGCGGCGTGTAAAGTGCTTACCAAGTTCACGCCCGAAGGCCTTCTGCCGATGGCGATGGAGGTCCTGGACAAATTTTGCGTCGCCGCCGTCGAAGAAAAATATGCGTTCGGCCTTTCAAAAGATGCCGAGGCGATCCTGCTTGTTGCCGTTGACGGCTCAAAAGAAGAGGTTGAGCGCAACGCCATCGTTGTCGAACAGATCATCAAGGACAATGGCGGCTTCGACGTTATTCGGGCAAGAACGAAAGACGAAGAAGACAAGCTGTGGGATGTCCGCCGAGCGATCTCGCCAAGTTTGATGAAGTACGGCACGTTGAAGATAAACGAGGATGTCGTGGTACCTCGATCAAAGGTTCCTGAACTCGTTGCAACGATCGAACAGATCGGCAAAAGGCACGATACTTTTGTCGCCAACTTCGGCCACGCGGGCGACGGCAATATCCATGTAAACTTTGTCGTTGACCGCGACGACCCGGACGCGATAGCCCGTGCCCGCAAATGCGTCGCCGAAACATTCCAACTCTCCGTCGATCTCGGCGGCACCATCTCCGGCGAACACGGCATCGGCTACGTAAAATCGCAATATCTTCACTACGCCGTTGATAAACCGACGCTCGAAATAATGAAGGGCATCAAAAAGGTCTTCGACCCGAACGGTATTCTTAACCCCGGCAAAATGTTCGACTAAGCCGGCCTATGCTGTGCTTTTCGACGGCTGGCTTTTGATATGAATGTCCCGCTGCGGGAATGGCATCTCAATGCCGTGCTTGCGAAAACGCCGCACTATTTCGAAATTAAGGTCGCTTGCAAAAAGGCCGGGGCGGTTGAGTCTTTCGCTGGTCCATGCTCGCAGTTCGAAGGTTAGTGCGCTTGCACCCAATTCAGTGAGCCGGATGGAGGGAGGCGGCGTTTCGAGCACCTCATCGTTCTCTTCGGCGATCTCGAGCAGTACCCGCGTAACCAGATCAAGATCGACATCGTACGAAACGCCCACCGGTATCTTGAACCGCACCATTCCTCCGCCAAGACTCCAATTCGTCACATTTTCAGAGATGAACTTGCTGTTCGGCACAATGATGTGGATATTGTCGTTTGACCTGACGGTCGTGCTGCGTGCGCCGATCGAGACGATATCGCCCCTTACATCGTTGACCTCGACACGGTCGCCGACCTTGATGGGCCTCTCGATCAAAATGATCAGGCCGCTGATGAAATTGTTGGCAATATTCTGCAGCCCGAATCCAACGCCGATGCCGACCGCTCCGGCAAGTACATTGAGTGTCGTCAGGTCGATCCCGACCGTCTGGAAAATAATGAGAAGGCCGACGAACAGAACAACGTATCGGATGAGCGTGCCGATGGCCTGCTGCGCGCCGCGGTCCAAACGCGTCCTTGTAAGCAGGCGCGCGAGCAAAATACTCCTCAGCTTGCTGGAAAGATAAAAGAGCCCAATGATAAGGACGATTATGTAGAGGATACTGAGCGGAGTGATCCTTGCGTTTCCGAGAGCAAAGAGGTTGTAGTTCAGCAGTTGAAAGAGCGGGTTCAGATACTCATTCAAAAGTTCCTTCATTTCAAGCAATTCCCCCTGGCCGGCAAAGATTACATTGCCGCGCATTGTTCGTAAGATATCCAGTTTAACATCCTGTCGCCGGGGAATGCGTAGAGTTTCGGGTCAAGACGAGATCGTTCGTGATGATAGGCCGGAAAGCGTTGAAGGATCTTGGGGGTGAGGCCAGCCAGAACGGAAAACTCCGAACTACCCACGGCTGGCCTCACTGCGTGAAGGAGCAATCAGACTGAGATTCAATTGCCAGGATCATTGGGATCGTTTCTGTTTCACAACGTGACGAAAACTGTTCTCGTGGCTTAAGCCTCACTCTTCATGATCTAGATTATAGATCGTGCCGCGGACAATTAACCTCAGGGAAACCACCCAATTTCGCTAGGTATTTTCACTCACCGGAGCCGACGGCTGGTAAAAGATCCGCGCGATCTCAGGATATGCCGCACGCACACCTTGTTCTGCCTGAGCGATCACGGACAGGAGGTCGCCGTTGCGAAGTTCCTTTTCGATCACCAATTCGAGTATGAGGATCACATCGTCCGGCCCAACGAATATCGACGCAATATCTTTCACACCTTTGATCCCGGGTTGATCGGCAACCAATGCGCGAATGCCCTCGAGTTTTTTCTTCTCGAGTCCTTCGCCTATCAGCAGGCCCTTAGTTTCGTAGCCTAACAAAAGAGCAACAATGACCAGAACAGTTCCGATCAGCACAGACGCAGTCCCATCGAAATAAGGGTTGTTGAAAACGTGGCTAAAGAATACGCCCGCCGCGGCGATCACAAGGCCGAGCAGCGCGGCCGTGTCTTCGAAAAGAACGGTAAAGGTCGAGGGGTCTTTGCTTGCCCGGATCGTGCGCCAAATGCTCCTGCCTTTTCGCTCCTGCTGAAATGCTGCCCATGCATAAGACCAGGATATCGCCTCGAAGATAGATGCAATGCCAAGCACGGAATAGCTCCAGATCTGGTTTTCCGATTCGACCGGGTTTATCAAATGCAAGATACCTTCATAGACAGACACGCCTCCGCCGACCGCAAAAATACTGACGGCAACGACAAGCGTCCAAAAATACAGCTCCCGCCCGTGGCCGAACGGATGGGCCTGATCCGGCGGTTTCCGGCTTTGTTCCAGGCCATAATACATCAGGCCTCCGTTGCCCGTATCGACGAGCGAATGCACGCCCTCGGACAACATTGCTGAACTGCCAGTTATCGCCGCCGCCGCAAATTTGATGATACAGATCAACAGATTGCCGATGATCGCGGCAATGATGGCTGTCTTGGATTCGCTTTTTTTCTTTATCGCGCGTTCTCCCCGATCGTGTCGCTGCGTCGGGGGGCCGCAACACGGGCAAACTCCTGCCTCTACGGTTGCACAAGGCGGCCGAAGGCCGCAGTACTGTTGGATACAGAATGGGCGGCCGCGGAAGCCTTGAAAAGCCGGCCTTGCGCTAATGAAGGGTGTTTATCGAATGTGCGAACCAGGAACGAATGATCATGCCGACGGCCCGGAGCTGATAAATTCTTCGACTTTCGATTCAACAGCCGCGCGTAAGGCAGCGAGATTATCCGCTGAATCGGCCTCGAACCTAAGAACAAGCACCGCCTGCGTGTTTGAGGCGCGGACCAGTCCCCAGCCGTGCGGGAACAGGATGCGGGCGCCGTCGATAGTGATGACGTCATTGGTCGCGGAAAAATGTTCCGCAATGCGCGAGACAATGTCGAACTTCGTATCGTCAGAGCAATCAAAGCGCAATTCCGGGGTCGAGAATGTTTCGGGCAGATCGGCAAGGAGTTCGGAAAGTTTCTTGTCCGTTTTTGACAATATCTCAAGCAGTCGAGCGCCGGCATACGTTGCGTCGTCAAAGCCGTAAAACCGGTCAGCAAAAAAGATATGGCCGCTCATTTCACCCGCGAGGGCCGCGCCGGTTTCTTTCATTTTTGCTTTGATCAGCGAATGCCCGGCCTTCCACATTATGGGGCGGCCGCCGTGTCTTTCAATATCGTCGAACAGATTTTGCGAGCATTTCACTTCGGCGATGATCGTCGCACCCGGGTTCTCGGCCAAAATTGACCTGGACAGCAGTACCATCAACTCGTCGCCCCAGATGATGCGGCCGTTCTCGTCCACCACGCCTATCCGGTCGCCATCGCCGTCGAAAGCGATGCCGAGGTCGGCGCCCGAATCGAGAACCGCGCGGATCGTGTCCTGCAGGTTTTCGGTGACCGTCGGGTCGGGATGATGATTTGGGAATGTTGAATCAGGCTCGACAAAGAGTTTGACGAGCTCAACACCAAGGCGTTCATAGACCGGCACGGCCGTCACGCCGCCCATTCCGTTCCCGCCGTCAACGACGGCCTTTAATGCGCGTTTGCCGAACGATACTCTGGAAATAATGTCTGAGCAATAGCTTTCAAGTACATCGAGGTTCTCGGCCGTGCCTTCGCCATCAGTGAACTCATGAGACAAGGCTATCTGCCTTATCTCCTGAATTTGCGAGCCATACAGCGTCGATGTGCCGAGGCAGATCTTGAACCCGTTATGGTCCGGCGGGTTGTGCGAGCCGGTTATCATCACGCCGCCGTCAACATCTTTTGTAAACACCGTATGATAAAGCACGGGCGTCGGCACACGGCCGATGAGTGTGACCTCAAGGCCGCTCAGGTTAAAGCCTTCCATCAGCAATCGGCAAAACCGGGGCGAACTTTCGCGGGCGTCGTACCCGATCGCAATTCGCCGGGCGGAGTTTTGCCTAAAGAATGTCCCGATCGCACGGCCCAGAACAGCAACGGCGGCGTCATCCAATTGCGGCCCGACGATGCCCCGGATGTCATATTCGCGGAAGATATGTGTATCCATAAGTTATGATTTCAATGAGCTTAGATACTAGCGAGTTTGGCGAAATAATGCCAGCTTTCCGTCGGGGCGAGAAGCGCCCTGTCTGGCACTGGGTCAGTTCAAGTGTCCTTGATGCATTTTCCTCTCTGCCTCTCCGCGTCTCCGCGTCTCTGCGTTGAAAATTCTCTAACAACAAAGGAATTGAAACCGGCCCGCTACCCAAAAGGCCGCGGTTTAGCTTCTCGGGAGGTTCTTGATATACTTTCCAATTGCTCACAAGGGGCAACAGGCCGCAGGTGCGGCGCATCGAAAGCTTTAGGTCCGGCGCGGCTCGCTTCGCCGCATTTCCGCTTCCGTATGAATAAGATCGCTCGAATTGTAATCTTTCTTTCTGTACTTGCTCTATTCTCCGGCGCTTTGGCGGCGCAGACGGCCACGCCGACGCCGCCGACCGGCAACGAGCAGATCAAGACGTTCGAGGTACGGCTGCCCGTAACGGTCCTTTTGAAAAAAGAGCTTGTTTCGGGCCTTTTGCCGAGCGATTTTCAGATCCTTGAAGATGGAGTTCCGCAGGAAATAACTTCATTCACCACGGACAAGAAAAATCCGCCCGTGTTCGTTGGCGTGTTGATGGACACATCGCCTTCGACGGCTGGCAAGCTCGCTTTCTCAAAGGAAGCTGCCAAGAATTTTCTCTACACTGTTTTGCAGCTTAGAAAGGACAAAGCGGCATTTATGACCTTTGATCACCAGATCAATCTGCTGACGGATTTTACCGACAAGACAGATGTGCTGGATAAAGCGGTGGACGGCGTGAAAAAGACGGGTTCGCAGACCGCGCTTTATGATGCGGTTTGGCAATTTGCCGATGAAAAGCTGCGTAACGTGCCCGGCCGCCGCGTGATCGTGCTGATCACTGACGGTGACGATACTTTCAGCCGTGCAGACCTGAATGACGCAATAGACATTGCACAGCGGACCGAAACGACAATTTTTGGAATTTCCACTAAGGCCGGCTTTCTCGGTTCGGTCCCCGGTGTCGAGGCTGGTACGGTCAAGGACAAAGGCGACAAATTCCTTACCGAATTGTGCGAGCAAACCGGCGGTGAGGCCTTTTTTACGGGCGATATGATCGCGCTTGAGCGGGCGTTCAAAAAGATCTCGGAAGAGCTAAAGTCGCAGTACATTCTTACCTACCGGCCGGCAAATCAAAACTATGACGGGCGGACGCGAAAGATAGAAGTTCGGTTTACTGACAAGGAAAAGGCCGACAAGTACAAGATACGTACAAAGACGAGCTATCGGGCGATCAAGGACAGTTTGAAATAGGCGGCCTAATACCGCCGGGTGTGAAAATGATTGGAATTAGAAATTCGCTGATCATCGCGACGATCTTGCTTGCGGCCGGAGTTGTATTTTTCGTTTCGGAACAAACCGGAGCACAAACAACCGCTTCGCCTGCTCAGACACAGCCGACGCCAACGCCGACTATCGAGGAAGCGGAGGGCGTGATAAAGGTTGAGACCGAAGCGGTGAACGTGCTTTTCACCGCTCAGGACAAGGACCGCCGCCTTTTGCTGACACTCAAACCCGAAGACGTTCGCATTTTCGAAAATGGCCAGGCACAGGAGATAACGGCGTTTGCCAAACGCGTGGACCTTCCGCTCAGCCTCGCGATTCTGATCGACACCAGCGTATCGCAGCAGCGTACGCTGCCTGAAGAAAAGGCGGCCGCCATTTCGTTTGTCGAATCGGTTATCCGGCCCGCAAAAGACGAGGTTGCGGTAGTGTCGTTCACGGGCGAATCGACGCTTGAGCAGGGCATGACGAACAACACAACGCGTCTTCGCCGTGCCATCGACCGTGTCCAGTTCGTCCCGCCTTCAGGCTACATAGGCGGCGGCGTGGTTGCACCGGGAACACCGCCGATCTCTGGCGGCAATCAATCGATCCAGGGCTCAACGGCGATCTGGGATTCCATCTGGGTAACCGCCGCGGAAGTGCTTGGGCCGGCACCGGAAAAAACAAGACGCGCGGTAATATTGCTTACTGATGGCGAGGATACATCAAGCCGCAAGAAGCTTGACGAAGCGGTGGATGCAGCACTCAAGGCTGAGGCGGTCGTTTATACTATCGGTATCGGCGATGATTTCTACGGCGGGGTCAACAAGGGCATTCTGAACAAGATCTCGGAACGCACCGGCGGCCGGGCATTTTTTCCGCGGGACGAGCGGGAACTTCGCGATGCGTTCAAGCAGATCCAGGAAGAGATGCGTTCGCAGTACCTGATCGCCTACGAACCGACTAACCCTGAGAAAGACGGCTCATATCGCAAGATCGAGATCCAGCTTGTAAACCCCGACCTTTCAAAGCAAAAGATCAAACTGACCCACAGGCAGGGCTATTTCGCAAAATCGGCGCCGAAAAAATAGGCACCGGTTTAACCGTTTTGGCCAATATTTTAGCGAAAATTCTGCCGCCCGTTACACGGGCTTTGAGATCTAGGCTCGACCAACCCCACGTTTCGCTTCGCTTCACGTGGGGCTACATATATTTCGCTGCTCCGCAGCTTTTTTTAGGTTCTGAAACAGCCTCTTACGCGCCGGCTCGCACAGATCTTATTCCGGCCGACTCATTTATCCAACTTTTCAGACGGCAACTTTTCTACATCGACTCGGGCTCATTCAGCCACCACTGGTTTCCCCATTTGTCGAGAAATCCGGCCGCTCGTCCATAGCCGCGGTCGCCCGGTTCCTGATTGCCGGTTGCTCCGCTTGCAAGGCCTTTGGCATAGATCCCGTCGACATCATCGACCGGCAGATACATACCGCATGGGAACGCCGGCCATTCGCCGCCGGACGGCGCGAACATTATCGTCCCGCCGTTGATCGAATACTCAGCATGCATTACGGAGCCGTCCTCATTGTCAACGCGAAGTTTTTCCTCGGCGCCAAAAACTTCGGTGATAAATGCGATAAATCCCTCGGCCTCGCCCGGCAGCACGATGTAGGGCATTACGGGTGAATAATGTTTCGGTATTGCCATTTATCTTTCTCCTTTATTGCTTTCAAATCCCTTATCTACTGAGGTGATATGGCTCAACACACAGAGCCATTTGCCATCGCGTTTGACGAACACATCTGTGCTCCACTCGTCCGCATCGAAGCGCTGTCCGCCGAAATGGGCTGTGTTTACAACGCGTGCGGTAAACACGGCCGAATCGCCATAGACCTTTATCCGAGCATCGCCGACCATCTCGAACGAACTATGCGTCAGGGCCCCCGAACGCACAAATTCGAGAAAATGTTCCTTGCCGGAGATACCGCGTTCGGACACGATCACCCATTCATCGGCCATAAAACTCCCGATCCGGCCGGCATCGTTCGAGACCATCGCCTCGGCCCACTCGCTGCCGAGCTTTAGAAGTTCCTGCCTTACCTGCTCATTTTCCATATGCTTGCTTGCACTGACGGCGAAAGTGGCTGAAAACGAAAGTTAACTCACGCAAAGCCCGCCAAGGACGCAAAGAGGTATCAATATTCAAGCAACTCAAACTTTCGGATCTTTCCATCCTTGAGCTTGATCAGCCAGATAACGGAAAATTCTGAATCGGCAAGGTTCTTGAACAGTTCCTTTTTCGTTATAAGATTGGCAAGCCCGGGGATCGTGTTCGAGTGTCCCGCGATGACAAATCGCTTCGTCTTGCTTTTCATTATCTCATCGATCAACGCCTGCGGCTGGCGGGCATCGTAGGTCTGGACCGGTTTCTTTCGCCTTGCGGCCAACGGAGCGATCGTATCGCGGGTCCGTTTATAGTTGGTCGAATAAAATGCTCCGGGACGAAACCGGCCGATCTTTTTGACAAGCCGTTCCGCCCGCTCTTTGCCCGCCGCCGACAATTCCGGGTCCTGGCTTTCATCGATCTTCTCAGCGTGGCGGACCAGAAGAATAGTTTTGCTCTGCGCCGCCGCCGCCGCGGTGAAGGAACACAATAGCACCAATAAAAAAATGAGAGTCTTCATAAGTTCGAATCCCGTTTGACCGTCTATAATATACCGTTACAAAATGATGGCTCTTGATAATAACGCAAAACCCGACGCCGCGACGAATGAGCACTGCTTGAACCGTGTTCTAGAAAGCCTTGCACGCCTGCTTGGTGAACATCGTGCCGACATTATCGACATAAACAGTTCTGACCTTGCCGCCTGTCCGCAGGACGACATGGTCATCTACGATCGGCTAAAGGTCGACGACGCAAAGATCGACCGAATGATAGCATCGATCGAACACGTCATCGCCTTATCATCGCCGGCCGGTTCGATCATCTCTGCTCACACGCGAACGGACGGGCTGCGGATAGAGAACCGCCGTGTCCCTTTTGGTACGATCCTGATCATATTTGAAGCGCGGCCCGATGTCTGCATCGAGGCGGCCATCATAGCGTTAAAGGCGGGGAACAGGATCCTGTTGAAAGGCGGAAAGGAAGCTCGCGGGACGAACCTCGCGCTTTCAAATTTGTGGCAGCTTGCCCTCAAAGAAAACGGTGTTGATCCGAGCTTTGTCCGATATCTCGACCTCACGCGTGACGAGACACGGGCACTTATTTCGGGCGAGGCCGATAAGTTTGACCTGGTCATACCACGCGGCGGCGAGGCGTTGATCGATCTTGCACTGAAAAACTCTAAGGCACCGGTCCTGGTCAGCGGACGCGGAAATAATTTTCTCTTCATCGACGCAGAAGCCGATCTCGGCATGGCGTTAAAGATCGCGATCGACGGCAAATCACGGCTGAGCGTGTGCAACGCGTTGGACAAGGTATTGCTGCACCGCGAATTGCCCGGGCTCGATTCTGTGATCACGAAATTGGCGGAAGGCTTTAGCGATATTGGCGTGACGGTCTTTGGCGACGAAATCGCATCCTCAGCCGATCCGTCAGCGATCCGCCCGGTCGAGAGTGAAGAGGTCTGGTATGAAGAATTTCTTTCGGCAAAGATCGTGATCGGTGTCGCGGAAAACCTGGATGATGCGATCGAGACGATCAATAAATACTCCGGCGGGCACTCCGCCGCGATCATTTCGGCAAATGCGGCAGCGGCCGAGAGATTTATGCGGGAAGTGGACTCTGCGGCCGTTTACCACAACGCTTCGACCCGATTTACGGATGGCGGCGAATTCGGCCTCGGTGCCGAGATCGCGATCTCGACGCAGAAGCTCCATTTCCGCGGCCCCTTGGGCGTCGAACATCTTCTGACCAATAAATGGTTCGTGTACGGCAACGGGCATGTAAGAAATTAAACGCAGAGACGCAGAGACGCGGAGTAATTATGAGCAGCAATCTCTGTGCCTCTGCGTCTCTGCGTTAGAATTCTCTACGATGAAAAAGAAGCTTGTTCTAAAAATTGGAACCTCTACACTGACCAACGGCACGCGGCTGATCTCGCGCGGGAAGATCGAGGACATTGGGCGGCAGATACTGGCTCTTCGTGATGAGTATGACATCGTGCTCGTCTCGTCCGGCGCCATTGCAGCGGCGAAGCAGTATATAAACATCAAGGACGCGGGCAAGCCGATCGAATCAAAACAGGCAATGGCCGCGATCGGCCAGCCGCTGCTGATGCGGACGTACAATGAGGTCTTTGGCGATCTTGGCATCCAGACCGCGCAGTGCCTGATGACCTATCGCGATTTCGAGAATGAAACCTCGCGGCAGAATACCTTGAACA
>JADLDC010000290.1 GCA_020846885.1 Acidobacteriota bacterium
ACGGCTTGAATCCTTTCGACGGCCGTATGACGCAGATCTACTCGTACGATCTGACCGTCGCACCTGCCGCTGGGACATTCGAACGTTTGACGACATTTCCATTGTCATCGTTCTTCCTGGCCTCGACACAGCCTTTGCCAAGCAATTCGCTTTCGCGGTCGGCATTCAATCTTGCGCTCGCGGAGCTTGGCACGGGAAATCCGGACCTTAGCTCAGAGACATATTATTTGCTAAAGCCCGTCGTCACTGACGCGGCAACAGGTGGCGACAGAACCTGGGCAACAGGAGCGTCAAGGCTGCCGGTCGTATTTACAACGCCGTCACCGACGCCAACACCGAGCCCAACACCGACGCCATCGCCCACTCCGACGCCGACCCCAACACCTACACCGTCGCCGACGCCGACGCCCGGCGGTTCGCCTTCACCAACGCCGACGCCCGTCCCGACACCTACGCCGGTAACTCCGGCCGAGGTATTTGGATTGTCGTCAGGTATGCTTGCCGTCCTCAATTACAGCAATATCCCGAACAGCCCGGCGGTAACGCCCCGGACGGCGGTCGGGTCGCTGTCTCGCAGCTTTACGCTGCCGATCGAACTAAGCGGTGTTTCGATGTCCGTCAATGGAGCAGCCTGCGGCCTGCAGTCGGTCAGTTCGGGCCAGATCGTGTTCGTTGTGCCGCCCTTTTTGGCCGGGACCGCGGCGGGCGTGACGTATCCATACGTGGTTTACAACAACGGACAGGAATTTCGCGGTGAGATGAAGTTGGTCACGGCCCGGCCGGATATATTTACAAACCCGCCGGTGAACGGCCCCGGCGGCCGGGCTGATCTGAGAAATGTGACCAACCGCGTCCACACTACCGAGCCGTTTACCGTGACCACGATCAAGATCAAAGGCGGAGTGCGCGTATCAAGCAAGCTGCGCCTGCGCCTGACGGGCGTCAATGGACGAATCATTTCGACAATGATAAGCATCCGGATCGGGTCGGTCACAATACCTGGTTCCAACACACTCACGGGTGGAATTCTCGAAGCGCCGGGTGTTTATACCGTTGATTTTCCACTTCCTCCCGGCCTGAACACGGCGGGTGACCAGCCGATCGTTGTTATCGTGAATGCGGACGGTGTCGAGTGGAAGTCGCGTCTTGACGACACATCGCCGCGCGTTTTCATTTTGTGATAGACTATTGATTCAAGTTGAAAAGGCGGGTCGCATGCCCGCCTTTTTTACAGAGCGATCGGTTGACGGTTAAGCCCTTGCTTACACGCGGGCTACCGCATATTGTAGTCTCCGAACTATTATATTCAGACCGTTCTATCTCATAGACGATCAAAATACACCTATGAAAATTTCAAAAAAAGTCTGGCGAAACGGCGAGATGATCGATTGGAACGACGCTCGCATCCATGTTATGTCGCACGTAGTCAACTACGGCACAAGCGTGTTCGAGGGTATCCGCTGTTATAACACCGAAAAAGGCCCGGCGGTATTTCGGCTTACCGAGCATATGCAGCGGCTGGTCAATTCGGCAAAGATCTATCGTATGGACACAGAGTTTGACCGGGACGCCTTTTGCCGTGCCGCCGTTGAACTTATCGCGTCAAGCGGTTTGGATGAATGCTATCTTCGCCCCGTCGTCTTGCGCGGCCTAGATGAAGACAATCCGGCATTTGGCGTTTATCCGCTGAATAATCCCGTCGAATGCTATATCGCCGCCTGGGAATGGGGCAAGTATCTCGGCGACGAAGCGATCGAGAACGGCATCGACGTATGCGTTTCAAGCTGGAGCCGCTTTAACACAAATGCCCTCCCCGCCATGGCGAAAGCGGGTGCGAATTATATGAATTCGCAACTGATCAAAATGGAGGCCAAACTCGGCGGCTATGTCGAGGGAATTGCCCTTGACGACCGCGGCTATGTTTCCGAAGGATCGGGCGAGAATCTTTTTGTCGTCAACAACGGCCGGCTTATCACACCGCCGCTTGGAGCCGCCATCCTGCCCGGGATTACGCGGGATTCTGTGATCCAGATCGCACGCGAGCTTGGCATCGAGGTCCAGGAAGCGATCATTCAGCGTGCTGCTCTTTACCTGGCCGATGAGCTGTTCTTTACCGGAACCGCCGCCGAGATCAGCCCGATACGCTCGGTCGATAAAATAACCATCGGATCGGGCAAACGCGGCGAGGTGACCAAACGCCTGCAGGACGAGTTCTTCAAGATCATCCGTGCCGAACGCCCCGCGCCGAACAACGCCCCCTGGCTGACATTCGTCCGCGAAGGACAAGCAGAGCAGACGGTATCCGCGAACTAATAACCGGCACAAACCCGCACCTGGGACGGGCGTAATCCATGCACTGAGCATTACGTTCTTACTGATGCGCAGGTTTTCGCCTTTCTAGTTTACTCTATTCAAATGCGAAGCTTTTTTGCAAGATTCGCGCTTGAGGCTGCGGTTTTTGTATGCGGAGCTCTGGTGATGGTCTTTGAGATCATCGGCTCGCGGATCGTCGCGCCTTACATAGGAACTTCGACATACATCTGGACAAGCCTGATCGGCGTGATCCTTGCCGCGCTAAGCCTCGGTTACTGGATCGGCGGACGTATCGCCGATCGCAAGCCCGATGTGAAGGTGCTTGCCTCGGCCATTTTCCTTGCGGGCGGGGCCGTTTCAGTTACTATCCTGATAAAGGACATCGTCCTCGCTTCGATCCAGGCAGTGAGCGGGCCGCTGGAACTCAGAGCGGTGATAGCGGCAACGCTCCTGTTCGCACCGGCGAGTGTTCTCCTTGGCTTTGTTACGCCGTATGCCGTCAAACTCCGAACGATATCGCTTGAAGATTCAGGACGGACGGTCGGCCGACTTTATGCCCTATCGACCATTGGCAGTATCTGCGGCACATTTGCGGCCGGCTTTTTTCTGATCCCCTTTGTCGGCAGTACGCGTACGTTATATTTGATCGCCGGTTCCCTGTTCGCGATCAGCCTTGTCCTCGCGCCGTTTGCCCTGACCCGGCTGAATCTGAGTGTTCTGATCATCTTTGCGTTTGGGACCGCGGGCAGCGAGGCAATGGCATACTATCTGCGAACCGTACACAAACGGATCGATCTTGACACCGAATACAGCCGCGTACAGATCTACGAGGCCGTCCACACCGAGACCGGACGGCCTTACCGGGCGATAGCAACGGATCCTTATTTTGCTCAATCAGCAATGTACCTTGACGACGGCTCGCCTGTGTTTGAATACGTGAAATTCTTCGGCCTAGTGGACCATTTCAAACCCGACAGCAAACGCGTGCTAACGATTGGCGGGGCCGGCTACACTGTGCCGCGCGAGTATTTAAAACATCATCCTGCTTCAAGAATGGACGTGGTCGAGATCGATCCAAAGATGACCGACCTGGCTCGCCGGTACTTCGAACTGGAGGATGATCCGCGGCTAACAATTTTTCATCAGGACGGGCGTGTATTTCTGAACCAGGCGCCGCCAAATCGTTACGACGCTGTCTTTGTTGATGCCTTCGGCTCACTGTTCTCTATCCCGTTTCAACTGACGACGATAGAAGCTGTCCGCCGGATACATGATAGTTTGAACCGGAACGGCGTTGTCATAGCAAACATCGGCTCGGCACTTTCCGGCGACGCCAGCCGGTTTCTCAGCGCAGAATATGCGACGTACCAGCAGATATTTCCCGACGTGCGTTTGTTCAAGGTCCGTCCCGACAAGCCGAATGAGTCTTTACAAAATGTCATTCTGGTCGCCTGTAAGAACGAGTGCATGGATGGGCCTGCCGATCAGCAGACTGCTTCCCTGTTAAAAAGCTTGGTGCAGATCGAAACGCCAGGGGCGGTTCTGTACGACGACCTCGCCCCGGTCGAGTTCTACAACTCGGTCGGCATGAGTTCGTTGGGTAAATGAACGAAACACCTGCGATCCCGCAATGCGTCCGCCCAAGCCGCCCAAAATTTTCATCAGCTATTGGCTTCTATAAGAACTAGCAACTCGTATCAAATTAAAACGCCGGCTCCTCGTAGATCCCATAAATGTCCCGCAGCGCAACGCAGATCTCTTCAACGGTGGCATAGGCTGCAACGGCTTTGATTATCAGCGGCATTGTATTTTCATTGCGCTCGGCGGCAAGTTTGAGTTTATCCAGCGCCGTTGCGACCGCGCCGTTGTCACGGGTCGATCTGGTGTGTGCGAGACGTTCGAGTTGGTGATCGCGAACGGCTTCGTCTATTTGGAGAATGTCGGTCTTATGGATCTCTTCATCCATCGCGTACTTGTTGACGCCGACGATGGTCTGTTCGCTGCGTTCGACGGCCTTTTGATATTGATAGGCTGATTCCTGTATCTCACGCTGCGGAAAACCGGCCTCGACGGCTTCGACCATTCCGCCAAAGTTGTCGATCTTTTCAAAGTAATCAAAACAGCCATCTACCATTTTCTGCGTGAGCGATTCCACATACCAACTTCCGCCAAGCGGATCTACAGTATTTACGACTCCGGTTTCTTCAGCGATGATCTGCTGCGTACGCAGTGCGATCAGAGCGGCATTGTCGGTGGGCAACGCAAGTGCCTCATCGTACGAATCAGTATGCAGGGACTGCGTGCCGCCGAGAACGCCGGCAAGTGCCTGGATGGCAACGCGGGCGATATTGTTCAAGGGCTGTTGAACTGTAAGCGAAACCCCGGCGGTTTGCGTATGAAAACGAAGCTGCATTGTACGCGGATTCTTTGCGCCAAAGCGTTCCTTCATCGTCTTTGCCCACACAACGCGGGCCGCACGGTATTTGGCGATCTCTTCAAAAAAATCGTTGTGTGCGTTAAAAAAGAACGAAAGCCGCGGGACGAATTCATCAACGTCCAAACCGCGGTCGACGCCGTACTGAACATATTCCACGCCGTCTCGTAATGTGAACGCCAATTCCTGCAAAGCGGTCGCTCCCGCCTCGCGGATATGATAACCGCTGACCGAGATCGGATTGTATTTCGGGACATGCCGTGTGCAGTATTCGAATGTATCGATGACCAGCTTCATTGCGGGTTTGATCGGGTAGATCCATTCTTTTTGCGCGATGTACTCTTTGAGAATATCGTTCTGCAGGGTGCCGGAAATTTTATTAAAGTCGGCCTTTTGCTTTTCGGCAACGACCAGGTACATCGCAAGAAAGATGGGAGCAGGCGCATTGATGGTTTGCGAAACCGTCACGCTATCCAGCGGGATACCGTCGAACAGTACTTCAAAATCCGCAAGTGACGAAACGGCCACGCCGCATTTGCCGACCTCGCCTTCGCTCAAAGGTGAATCGGCATCCAGGCCCATCAGCGCCGGAAGATCGTATGCGACCGACAAACCGGTCTGGCCCTGGGCCATCAGGTACTTGAACCGGCGGTTCGTCTCTTCAGGCGAAGAGAATCCGGCAAACTGCCGCATCGTCCAAAGTTTGCCGCGATAGCCCGTCGGGTGAATTCCGCGCTTGTATGGATACTCGCCCGGAAATCCAACATCAAGCCCTTCAGCGTCTGCCTCGGTATAAAGCCGCTCGACCGGCTCAAGACTCACGCCTTCAAACGACTCTTTCCACTCAGGAGCTTTTTCAAGTACTTTCGCAAGCGTGCCGCCTTCCCAACGCTCCTTCTCAGTCTGTGCTTCGGTCGATATTTCCTTTGTCTCAGGTGTCATAACTTATTTGCGTATAAGCCCATATGTTAACACAATTTCTTTGTCCGCACGGGCTCGTAATACGGCCGTCGCGGCTCTTGCTCGGACTCGGTAAAGAGAATCGCTTCGTGGGCTTTCGTTCCTTTTTCGTGTTGTTCGTGGTAACGAAAGCCGTTCCCCAGGCCGCGAAAGGCACAAATCAAAGCCACAAACATTCGGTGCTAATCCGCGTTCGTTTCAGATTCTTTCAACATCGCACGCGAGGCCGCGAACAGAACAATAGCGAGCGCTATAGCCAGCACGGGGATCAGAAACATCGCGTTGTGCAGGCCAGCGGCCCTAAAAGGCTCGAGTGCGGCCTGGCCGGCTTCCGCCGCTCCTGCCGTTGCCGCGGCACGCCTTGTGAAATAGTCGCTAAGGGCACCAGTAGCGTATGGCCCGAGGGCACCGCCAAGCAAATACATCGCAAAAAAGTAAACGGCCATCGCCGAGCCTCTCAGTTGAGGTTCGACAAGGTCTTGAATCGCGGCATACACATTCGAATAATAAAAATACATAAGAGCAAACGCTCCGCCCATTCCGACAACGAACATCATCACATCTGTTTGCATTGCGGAAACCGCGATCCAAAGAAGTGGAACGGCTGCAAGGGACGCAAACGCTGCGAGCAACAGGCCGCCGTCGGAACGCCGCCTTTTTACCGCATCGCCGATAAGCCCGCCGAACAATAGTCCGGGCAGCGTGAACACTCCGTTTATCAACATCGAATTCAAGCTCGCATCCCTAATGGCAAGGCCGTGCCATCGCATCATGTACGGTGTCATGAACGAGCTAAGGGTATAAAGGCAAAAATTGTGGATCACGCCGGAAAGAATGATCCATCGCATGGTGGGCGAAGCCAGAATCTGGC
>JADLDC010000291.1 GCA_020846885.1 Acidobacteriota bacterium
ACGAAACGAATTCCAAGGTCATTTCCACCGCCGACCGAATGCTTGGGACCATCAACCAGGCGATCTCTTAACCATCAGTCAGATTCAACTGTCGGGACTTTGTTTCTGATTCAGGTTCTTCTTGTTCGTCCTATTCTCTTTTTCTGTGGTCTCAGGAAATCGAACCACCGAAAGAGAGGAAAAAGAGGAATAGGAGAATTTGCATCAGCCTTGGCTGCCGATCTCACTTTGACCAAAATGATCCGCCACGCTCTCAACATCATCACCTGCGTGAATATCCAACTTTTCCAGTTGCACACAAAATTTGCGGCTGCATTTTTTGCGGCGGCGTTTGTGCTGCTTGCGGGTTCGGCCCAAACATCGGGCCAGACAGTCATTCGCGTAGCCGGCGAAACTTCAGTGGAGCGCGAGCAGGTTCTTCTCGGGGCCGTTTCGACCATGGATGGGCCAGCGGACGCGACCGGCCGGCTTTCACGCATTTCCCTTGGCTATGCTCCGGCGATCGGCCTGATGCGCGAGATACGCCGCGATCAGATCGTTTTGGCTATCCGAGCGGCCGGATTCTCAGAAAATGATGTGCGGATCGAGTCACCCGCTTCGATCGTAATAAGGCGGGACGGGCAGAATGTTCCGGATGAGTTGATCCGAAATGCCGTTGAAAAGGAGTTTCTTACCAGGCTTGCCTCAAACCGAGTCGAGGCCCGGATCACTCGGTTGAGTTTTCCGCCAAATATTCAGGTACCGAAAGGCGAGCTGGGCGCAACCGTCAACGGTTCATCGGTACGAAATATATTTATGCCGTTCTCGGTGCCGGTTGAAGTGCGTGTCAACGGACGCCTTGTGCGGAGCATTCCGGTCACCTGCGAGATCGAAGCATACGCCGATGTATTCACGGCCGCAAAAGACCTGCCGGCCGGAGCATCGGTTACGGAACGCGATCTTCGCCGCGAAAAGACTCGCATCGATCGGCCGATAAATGATTACGTCCGCGATCCTAATTCCCTGCGCGGCGTCGCACTTACACGCGGAGTCTGGAGCGGTGCGGCTCTCACCGGTGATTCGATCGCATCGGTCGCCGTTATCAAACCGGGCGATCCGATCCGGATCGAAGCCGGTTCGGGCCGAATGCGGATCATCGTAAACGGCGAAGCGAAGGCCGCCGGGCGCATCGGCGACAGGATCTCGGTAAAGAATTCGCAGACAGGAACAATTCTGCAGGCAACCGTTATCGATAAAGGCATTGTCAGGATAGGTCTATAAAATTATGTTCACGCAACTATTCTCGATCGTTTTGATCGTTTCTTCGCTGGCCGCTGCCGCTTATGCGCAGGAAAAAGAGGCAAAAAAGAAAAAGCGTTCTGAGCCGAAGCTGTCGGTTGTCGAGGTCAGCGAAATACCGCCGGTCCCGCTGCCGCCGCCCGAGGCTAAACCGACAAATGGCTCGCTTTACACCGAAACCTCGGCCAGCGGCAACCTGCTTCGTGATTTCAAGGCCCGTCAGGTCGGTGATCTTGTTTTTGTCGACGTCGTCGAGACAAGTTCTGCCAACGTAGCCTCAAACGCAAAGCGCGACCGCGATTCGGGCGGCCTCGGCGGCCTTGTGCCGCTGATAAATGCCCTGCCGCTCAGCGGTGCTCCGGTGGCTGGTGCCGTTGCCGGTGAACTTGGTAAGCGCGAGTTTGAAGGCAAGGGATCGACCGCCCGAAACAGTTCTGTCCGGGCCCGCATCACTGCCCGCGTGGTCGAAGTTCTGGCAAACGGCGATATGCGTATTGAGGCTGTCAAGGTCGTAAAGATAAATAAGGAAACGGAAAAGCTTGCCGTAACCGGCATTGTCCGCCCAACGGACCTGGCACGCGATAATTCTATTGCGACATTTTTTATCGGCGATCTCCGCGTCGAACTCAATGGCAAAGGAATTGCATCAGCTGATAATGCTCCGGGCTGGCTGTTCCGGCTGTTCGATAAAATTTCGCCATTCTGATCTTCCCCGCCCGCTCTCATAGGAGTCGCTTAAATGCACAAGACCCAGTCAAAACCGAGGTTTTTCCGGCTCGCGGCGTCGATCGCAAGCTGTGCCGTGATCGCGGCGGTGTTCATTCTCGCCGCCCCGTCGACAATTCGATGTCAAAAAAAGGACGTGGACACAAGTGTTCGCGTCAAAGATTTGGCGGATATCGAAGGCGTTCGGTCAAACCAGCTTATCGGCTACGGCCTGATCGTCGGCCTAAACCGCACGGGCGACCGTGTCCAGCAAAATCTATATGCCCGCCAGACTCTTCAGAATCTGCTGGAAAGAATGGGGATTTCCACACCTGCGGCAGGCTTGAAACCAGAGAATATCGCAACCGTCCTCGTTACAGCGACCCTGCCGCCGTTTGCCCGCCCTGGTTCGAAGATCGACGTAACGGTCTCCTCGATCGGCGACGCACGCAGCCTTCAAGGCGGGACGCTGATAATCACACCTCTCAAAGGCATCGACGGCCAGGTGTATGCGGTCGCGCAGGGACCGATCTCGATCGGCGGAATATCGGCGGGCGGATCCGGCAACTCGGTCGAGATCAATCATCCAACAGTCGGCCGCCTGCCCAATGGTGCAAACGTCGAACGCACGGTGCCAACGGAACTCGCCGCCAACAACCAGCTAACGCTTGTTTTGCGCAACGAAGATTTTTCGACCGCCGCAAGGCTGAACAAATTGATCAACGGGAAGTTCGGCGATGGAACGTCCAAAGCATTGGACGGGCGAAACCTGAACGTTTTCCTGCCGGCCTCATACACGGACAACCGCGTCGCCTTTATAGCCGAGCTCGAAAGCCTGAAACTTACACCTGACAAGATCGCCAAGATCATCATCAACGAGCGTACCGGCACCATCGTGATGGGAAGCGAGGTGCGCATCGCGTCGGTCGCCATCTCGCAGGGCGGCATCACGGTCCGCATTGGGACCGAGTACGATGTTTTTCAACCCGGCCCGCTGTCGCCAAAAGGCGAGACCGCGGTCGTGCCTTCGACAACGGTCGAAGTTAAGGAAAAACCGCCGGAATCTATTGTTCTCCATGATGGAGCCACTGTTGACGAGGTCGTCCGCGGGCTTCGTACCGTCGGGGTATCATCGCGTGACATCATCAGCATTCTTCAGGCGATAAAATCCGCCGGAGCACTCAACGCCGACATCGAAATGCAGTAAGTACCGATATGAACGTCGCAGCAATTGATCAGTCAAATACGATTTTGCCGCAAGACAACGCGGCTGCTGACCAGCGCTTGAAGAAAGCCGCCATTCAGTTCGAGGCGGTTCTATTGATGCAGCTTACATCTGCGCTGAATGGCAGCGGCGATGATGAGAATGCGCTCTTCGGTTCCGATGCCGGCTCAGGCCTTGCCAAACAGCTTTTCTCCGAGCAAATGGCAAGCGTTATGGCAGAGACCGGAAGCCTGGGAATCGCAGATATGATGATGCGGCAACTCAGCGATCAAAAGCCGTTGGGCGGAACCGGCGGGATCAAAGGGCTTGCCGACGTGGTTTCTACCGTCAAGAGTTTGCACGGCGTTATTGACGCTCCGATCAAAGTTGAACCAAATGCCCGGCAAAGCAAGAACAGGACCGTATCGGCCGTGGCCGAGGGACAGGCATTCACAGGCGATCCAAACGAGTTCTCGGTCGTCTCAACCGCACATGACGACCTCCTAAAGAACGGGATCGATGATTCTCTTAAGAATCTGATCCTTGACGGACGGGTTGTGAATTCAACCCGTGCCCGAATAGTGCCGAATGCACCGATCATTGAGGTGGGTTCAAATTCTGTGGACCTACGCGAGGTCCAATTCCAGAAACCTGTTTCCGGCCGGATCTCATCTGATTTTGGAAGCCGCTTTCACCCGATCGATAAACGCACCAGGTTTCACGGCGGCATGGACATAGCCGTCCCGACCGGGACTACCGTTTCGGCGGCCGCCGAAGGAACCGTCGTATTCGCGGGACGAAAAGGCGGTTACGGAAACCTCGTCATTGTCGAGCACCCCGATGGGCGCGAGACGCGATATGCGCATCTATCGTCAATTTCCGTCACGGCCGGTGATCCGGTAACTCAAGGCCAGCCGATCGCTCTCTCCGGTTCGACCGGCAGATCGACCGGCCCGCATCTTCATTTTGAGATACGCGAAGACGGCGTGGCAGTTGACCCGCGGCGATTTTTGTCTAATGTTTTATCCGGAGCTGCCGAAAAGTAAATGAGAGACCTTGTGAAAGGTGATCGGGAGAAGGATAAATGGCAAAGATCAATTTGGATAAACTTACAAACTTTGAGCCGATACGCCCGGAACGGCATGCAGAGGTAAAGCCGGGACGAAATATGACGACCGGGCCGGTACTTTCGGCTGAAAGTACAAAGGAAACCGACCGCGTGGACGTTTCCAGCCGGGCATCCGAGTTCGGCTCGCTCGTCAACCAGGTAAAGGAACTTCCTGATACGAGGATCGACAAGGTCGCCGAAGCCCAGGAACAGGTAAACGCGGGAACATTCGCCCCATCGGCGGACGAGATCGCTGACGCAATTCTCAAGGACGAGCAGTTCTAAAAAAGATTATGCAGGCAGACCTGATAAGAAAGATCGCGGAACTTATGACGGCCCAATCTGCGTCGTATGCCAGCTTGGAATCGCTGACCGTCCAGCTTGCGGCCGCGTTGACGCGGTGCGAGCCGCACGAGATCGAGGCGCTCACAAAAGCAGGCGAAACAGCACTGTTCCGTATGCGCTCGCGGCTGCTCGAGATCACATCTGCATTAACTCAATTCGCGGAAATTCGCGCGAACCAGGAACTGCCAACAGGCCTCGATACGGAAACCCGGGAAGCATTTGAATCCGCGGCCAACGGCCTGATCGAGAACGCACGCAGCTATGAGCGGATCAGCGCGCGTGCGTCAACCCTCGCCTTGTCCGGTTCATCATTTGCCGCCGCCGGCATTCAAACTTGCGGCGTACCGCAGTCAACCTATTCCGCTCCCGTACTTTCTTACAGCAGGGGGGCCGTTTAATGGGTATCAACTTCTCTGCATTCGAGATAGGCCGCCGGGCGCTGAACGCAAATCAGGCCGGCATCAACGTAACGGGCCAGAACATTGCCAACGTCAATACACCCGGCTATTCCCGCCGCCGCCTGATGCTGGCTGAATCGGCCCCGATAAATGTGCATGGCCTGAACGTCGGCAACGGTGTTTCGGTTGCGGGCATTCAAAGCTTTCGCGACGCGTTCATTCAATCACGCATCCAGGCCGAAACCGGCATCGCGGGCCGCCTTACCGCCCAACGCGATGCTCTCGGCCCGGTAGAGGCCGCCCTTCAGGGCAGCGAAAACGGCGGGATCGAGAACGCGCTTGCAAACTTCTTTGGCTCGTTTCGCGATTTGGAAGCAAATCCAGGTTCGCTGCCGCTTCGCTCCCTGACGGCACAGCGCGGGGCCGCCCTTGCGTCTGCATTTCAATCAACACGCGCACGGCTTAGCGACATTCGGCAAAATACCGATGGCCGGCTTCAACTCTCCGTTGAGCAGGCGAACGATCTTTCTTCGCGGATCGCGGAACTCAATCAAAAGATCAGCACGGCTGAAGCCTCCGGAGTCGAGGCGTCTGGCTTACGCGATCAACGCTCTGAACTTGCGACACAGCTTTCCGAAATAACAGGCGCTCGTGCAACGGAGAATCCGGACGGGACGATGACACTCAGTCTCGCTGATGGTAAGCCGCTTGTTCTCGGCAACA
>JADLDC010000292.1 GCA_020846885.1 Acidobacteriota bacterium
CGCCGACACATATCAAACTGATCGCCGATTCCATCCGCTCGATCAGCCCGCGGCAAACGCAGGTAATTCTCAAAAACGAAAAGGTGCGGGTTGCCGATCTGACGCCCGCCGATGTCAATGTCGTACCTGCGGAAACACGATCGAACTGGTCACGAAAGATCGCCCGCGGTGAGTTCGTTACTTCGGTAGAAGTGCTGCCGCCAAAGGGCTGTGATGTACAGAAGACGCTTGAGTCGATCGCCCTCTTGAAAGACGCAGGCGTCGATGCCGTGAATATTCCCGACGGCCCGCGTGCGCAGACGCGAATGTCGGCACAGGCTACCGCCGTTTTAGTTGAACAAAAGGTCGGCATCGAGGCTGTACTTCATTACTGCTGCCGCGACCGTAATCTGCTCGGGATGATGTCCGACCTGCTCGGCGCAGCCGCATTGGGCCTGCATAATCTGCTCATCATCACCGGTGATCCGCCAAAAATGGGGCCGTACCCGGACGCGACCGCCGTTTTTGACATCGACTCGATCGGACTGACGAACATGGTCAACAAGCTCAATCACGGGCTTGACCTCGGCAATAACCCGATCGGAAAGCCGACCGCGTTCTCGATCGGTGTAGGTGTAAATCCGGGAGCGGTAAATCTGGATGAAGAGATCCGCCGCTTTGAATGGAAGGTCGAGGCCGGTGCGGAATACGCGATCACACAGCCCGTATTTGATACGGAACAATTGCGACGCTTTCTCGACAAGATCGCTCACGTAAAGATCCCGATCGTCGCCGGCATTTGGCCATTGGTCAGTTTCCGCAACGCCGAGTTTTTGCACAACGAAGTGCCGGGTGTAAATGTAACGCCGGAAATTTTGGAGCGAATGCGAATAGCGTCCGAAACAAGCAAAGAACACGCCCGCGAAGAAGGCATTGCCATCGCCCGCGAGTCGCTACTAGATGTCCGCGACATCATCGCCGGCGTCCAAGTCTCAGCCCCCTTCGGCAACGTAAAATACGCCCTCCAGGTCTTCGACGCCCTCGACCACTTCAAACCAACCGGAGCCGCAACCTCGCCTCCTGCCTGAGGATATTTGAACATTGAGGTACCCTGCGTACGGACATTCCCGCGATTGCATTTTCAACAGTTTTTATGCAGAGTTAAGGTTATGACTTTCGACCGCATCACGATCGATCAAAACCGAATGAATGGCCAGCCGTGTGTCCGCCAGCTTCGCCTTACGGTGCGCCGTGTGGTCGAAGCGGTCGCCACTTACCCCGATCGTGCGGATCTGTTCCGCGAATACCCCGAACTTGAGCCTGAGGACATCCGCGAGGCCCTGGCATACGCCGCCGCCAATCTGGACGACAGGGTGATCGAATTGGCCCTAACCAGATGAAATTTCTCCTCGACCAGGGTACGCCGCGCTCGGCGGCAGATATTCTTCGCCTCGCGGGTTTTGACGCGGTTCACACAGGCGAAACGGGCCTGGCCGAGGCCGAAGATTCTGAAATTATTCGTCAAGCCGCTCTCGAAGGCCGAATTGTCGTAACGCTGGACGCTGATTTCCACATGCTTCTCGCTTTAAGTCAAGCGCTAAAACCGTCTGTTATACGGATTCGCATTGAAGGGCTGCGCGCGGAGGAGTTTGGCAATCTGGTACAAAACGTTGTAAGCCAATGTGCTGATGACCTGAAAGCCGGCTCAATGATTTCCGTAAACGATCTCCAAATCCGCATCCGCCGCCTGCCGGTTTCATAAGCTGGTAGGAACGATTGAAAGAATCGCACATTCGCGGGCCTGACCAAGAGACTTAACTTCTAGCTTTCCTAATAATGTTTCACTCGCTACGCATCATCTAACCTTCTCGCTAGATGAGAGAGCAAACTTAGGGCGTCTAGGCAATCCATTTCCGTAAAAAGGCCCGAATCTCGCAGGTTCGATATTTCTTCATGCGAGACTGGGTTTCTTCCGCCCGTAACGATTCCCAGTGAGAGAAACTTTTGCCCTTCTTCGATGTTCTCCAATGTTGACTCTGCAAAGTCACTGCCGTCAGGCTTCTTATATTTTCCCGATACATCAACACCCTGAGGATTTTCTCCTGCTTAAATCAACTACGTTGTTGGCGTCCCCGCTTACTTTCGCACGTAAACGTTGTAGGTATATTTCAATTCCTTATCGCCGGTGGGGACGAGTACATTCCATTTTACGACTGAGTTTGAGTTGATGCTTTGGAGGTTTAGGCCGTCTTTTGTGATCTTGCCGTTGTCGGTGGCTGAGGTGACTTCGCCGACGAGGTTACGGGTTAGGACGAGTTCGACGGGTTGTTTTTTGACGTTGCGGAGTTTTATTGTGCCTTCAACGGTCACAAGGTCAAAGTCGTAATCCGAGCCGTTCCAGCGAAGTTTTTGCCGGACGCGTTCTTTTTCTTCAAGCGTGTGCGTGCCGACGACCTCGGTTGCCGGCGTGACGCGCAAAACCTCTTCGCCGCCGGTCGCCGTAAATTTCAACATGTCCTGGCCAAGCGGCTTCCATTCGCGAAAACTGATTGCAGGCGCGGTCGTCCACGGCATTCCGGTTGTATTTTTAAGTTTCAACGCATACCAGACCTTGGTTGTCAGGTCCTGCAGGGATGTTATCGGCTGGCCCTGGCCGGAATAATTTGAATTCAAATAACGTGCGTGTGCATCGTTGACATCGTTGATCGTCCATTCAAAAACTTCTGTGCACGGAACGGTCAACGAAAACAGACGCATCGTCGCACGCTCGCCTTTTTTTAGATTCAACTGATTCATTTGATAAAGATAAAGTTGTTCGGCAGAAAACGAAGTGGTTTTTTCTTCCTCCAAAACGGTTGGCGACGCATCGCTGTCAACGCCGTCCGCCGCGTAGTTCGACGCAACCTGCGAGCGTATTGCATTCGAGTACACGCTTTCATCGCGGCGCCTGATATTACTCGAGACACCGGCAAAAGCGGTATTTATCGATAGTGGTGATGCCGTATCCTGAAACAAAAAATGCGGAACACCGACGACGAAATTTATCTCCGAATTGTTCAGGTCCGC
>JADLDC010000293.1 GCA_020846885.1 Acidobacteriota bacterium
ATTGGTCGAAACGAGCGCCACGGGAACAGCGGCCGCTCTTAACCTTCGTTCCCTGAACCCCATCGACGGTGATGTCACAAAGCTCGACGCCTTGTTCTCGATCAACGGACTCGATATCGTCCGTTCAGCCAACAACATCGCCGACGCCGTCAGCGGACTCAATATCACTCTGAAAAAGACCGGTGCGACCAACGTTGATGTCACGCGTTCTGCCGAGGTTACCGAAAAGCTGGAGGCCTTTGTAACCGCCTACAACGCCATTCAGGATTTCGTTGGCGCACAATACAAAAAAGACGGCGAAGGCCGTCCGACCGGCATTCTGGCGGGCGATCCGCTGCTTCGCGGGATCCAAAAGCAGCTTTCATCCATTGTCGGAATTGAATCCACCGCTAATGGCGGACCGCTAACCGCTCTTTCGCAGATCGGCATCGAACTTTCAAAGACCGGTAAATTAGAATTTGATAAAGATGTCCTGAACGAGCAGTTGGCGGCGAACGCGGGTGACGTGACCGCTCTGCTCCGCGGCCGCACGTCCAGCGACACCGGCATCTTCCAGGGCGCCTATACCGTCTCGAACGACCTCAGCGACAACATCACCGGCACGGTGCAAACGGCGATCACCGGTTATGAGGCCACTGTCAAGAGCATGAACACGACCATCGACAAACGGATGGATGCCCTCAACAGCTATCGCGACATCCTGACCCGCCGCTTTGCCGCTGCCGATGCTGCTATCGGCCAGCTTAACGGCCAGGGAACCGCTATCGGCAATCTGATGAAGGCGCTAACGGCAAGCAATAGAGATTAGACGGTGATATGGCTTCCGGGCTCTTCAAAACTCTTGCCGTTTTTCCGGTCGAAAAGAGTGACCACGGAAAAAGATGAAGAAGAAAAGGAATATTCCATCGGCCTTGAGTTAGTTCACTAAAGTTCTCCTAGGTTCTGCCGATACGAATAGTGGCTTTAATTTAAGCAATATCTAAAGTTACTGATATGTACAACAGGTCGAACGGAATAGCCAGCTACGGCAAGATCGCAAACTTTGAGACCGATCCGCTAAAGCAGATCGTGATGCTCTATGACGGGGCGATCAAGTTTCTTTACCAGTCCGCCGCCGACATCGAGGCCGCTGATTTTGCGGCCAAGGCTGAACACTCAAATCGTGCACTGGACATTGTGAATTACCTTCAGGGCGTCCTCGATCTGGACAACAGCGGCAGAGTAGGCCAAAGCCTTGACGATCTTTACTCGCGCGTCCGAATAATGATCCTAAAGGCAAGCACGCGCCCTGACGCTGCGCTTATGCGAAGCGCCGCCGACGCCCTCCGACCCGTGCGCGAGGCGTGGGAAGCCAACTCTAACCAAAAGCAGATCGCCGCTGCAGACGTTCACGCCTCGTCATCGCACGACGCGGCATATGCACGCCTGGCCTGATCCGTTGCCGAGAGGTCCGAATGGGTTCTGAAGATCTTGTAAAAAACTCTGATTCGCTTATTGAGCTGCTGGCAGCACAGTGCTCAGATCTTGAGCGTCTGCTCGCGCTGGCAAAGGACGAGACCGAAGCGGCAAGAGAAGGCAAGTTCACACGCATCTGGGATATCGTGACCGAACGAAGCGTGATCGGAAAAAGGCTTGAAACATTTCATCGGCAGATCGCTGAATTGCGGAACAGCCTTGAGGGCCAGGGAGAAAATATCGGCAGATATGATATAACGGGCCGCGTCATCGAACTCGCAAACCTGACCTTGCTTCAGGACCAGGAAACACACCTCCTGCTGGCAGACACCCGCGAAACCACGCTCGAAGACCTGCGAGAACTTGAGAAAGGCCAGGTCAGTACAAATGCCTATCTTCGCCAACCGAGCAGAGGATTATCGTACGACAAAAGCTTCTGATCAAGCTACGCGATCGTTCTATGCCGCCTCTGCCTCTTCTTCCGCGGAATCGATCTGCAGGCGCTTTATCTTTTCAACAAGCGTAGTGCGTTTTAGATTTAGTAGTTTCGCTGCTTGCAGCTTGTTCCCGCCGGTCTTGTCGAGGGTCTGGATAAGTAGATTTCGCTCGACCTGAGAAACGACCTCTGAAAAATCTATCCCTTCGTCAGGGATCGTGACCGGCACGGTGTGTGCGGCGGGCATTTGGAACATACTTCCCTGTTCTTTGATCTCTTCGGGCAGATGTTCGACCCGGACCTCGGCCGATTGGCCCGAAAAGATCGCCGCACGCTCGATCGCGTTTTGAAGCTGTCGAACGTTTCCGGGAAAATTATACGAGACGAGTTTGTGACACGTGTCGGATGCAATAGATTTTGACGGCAGGCCCGACCTTTCGCAGAAGCGGTCAAGAAGGCCCTGTGACAGGGGCATAATGTCGTCAGGTCTTTCCCTAAGGGCGGGAACACGCAAGTGCACCACATTCAGCCGGTGGTAAAGGTCGGCCCGGAAGCTGCCGTCGAGGATCTTGCGTTCCAGGTCGGCACTCGTTGCCGCGACCACACGGACGTCCACCTTTACCGTCTTGCCCGACCCAAGCCGTTCGAACTCGCTCTCCTGCAGCACACGCAAGAGCTTTGACTGCATCGCGAGGTCCATATCGCCGATCTCATCCAGAAACAGCGTTCCTCCGTCCGCCTGCTCAAATCGCCCCTTGCGCTCGCTCTGTGCTCCGGTAAAGGCACCTTTGACGTGTCCGAAAAGCTCATCTTCCAGCAAATGTTCGGGGATCGCGGCGCAGTTTACCGCCACAAGGCTGTTCTTTTCGCGCGGGCTGGCCTGATGAATCGCCCGGGCGATCAACTCCTTACCAGTTCCCGTCTCGCCGGTAATTAGGACGTTGATCTTGTACGGGGCAATGATATTCACCTGCTCAAGCAGGTTCAGCATTACGACAGAGCGTCCGATGATCGGCGAGTCTGAGGCGGTTTCCGGCTCAAACCGGCCCGGCCCGGCGGCGTTCTTCTCAACAGCCACCCGAACGGCGCTGATCAGGTCTTTTAACGGGATCGGCTTGCAGAGAAAATCCTGGGCGCCAAGCTTCATCGCCTGTACGGCCGTATCGATCGACCCGTAGGCGGTCATTACCATTAGGTAGGTTCTCGGGCTGCGGCGAAGGCAGATCGGGAGCAGGTCAAGGCCGCTTTTGCCCGGAAGGTTCACATCGGTCAAAAGCACATCGAATTCTTCGGCCTCGATCGCCTTCACCGCATCTTCATACGACTCCGCGCTCGTAAGATCATAGCCTTCCGTGCTAAGCGCTTCCAATACGAGCAAACGCAAACGGGTATCGTCTTCAACAACCAGAATCTTCGGTCTCATATCGCAGGGTTTCACGGAAGGCAGCCGGGATTTGCAAGATCTGCACCCCTTACATAACGGAAATCGGCCAGGCAGCAGGATCCGGCTCGAACGATCGCCACGAACAACATAACGCTATCTTCGAAACGTGTCAAGAAATTGACAGGTTTGCCACGGCAATTCTCAGCCCGGGATCCCAAAAGCAGTGATAATCCCGTGTTTCCGCGACATTCGACGTGGTTTGGCGTTCGGGCACGTCGTTTGCAACCGGGTCCGCGGAGGTTTCCGCCATATGGACCCGCAGCTTGACAGCGTTACCGGCCTGCTTCAGAAATTCCTTGACGTCCAAACCAGACGGTCCGAAGTGATCGCGAGCAATATCGCGAACGCAGATACGCCGGGCTATAAGGCAAAACAGCTGGAGTTTGACGAATTCCTCCGTGAGGCCGTCCGCACAAGCGAACAGCCCTTGCGGGCCGCGTCAAACCCGGTCGGGCCGGAAATGAGCGTCGTCGAGCAAGATTCCGACGTGGTTGGGATGGACGGCAATACGGTCGACGCAGGCCGCGAGATGGCCGACCTGGCACAGGCCGGAAGCAATTTTAATTTTGGTGCCCGGATGCTGCAATCGCGGTTTCGCCTGCTGAGGACCGCGATTCGCGAAGGCAAATAATACTATGTCTCTCTTCTCAATATTCAAGATCGCAACGCAGGGAATGACGGCCCAGCGTGAACGCCTTGAGGCCGCCTCGGCCAATCTTGCCAACGCAAACTCGACCCGCGGTGCCAACGGCAAAGGCTATCAGCGCCGGGACGTCGTTTTTACCGCACAGGATATTCGATCTGAATGGGAACGAAGCGCTCAGTCGAACGGCCTCTTGGACCCATCTGAAAGCGCAAAGCTTGGCGTAAGGTCAGAGGTCGTGATCGCAGATGACAATCCTTCAGTAATGCAGTTTCAGCCCGGCCATCCGGACGCCGATGCGAACGGATACGTCCGCCTGCCCGACGTTGACCCATTGGAAGAGACTGTAAACATGATCTCCGCCGCCCGTTCGTTTGAAGCAAACGCCACCGTCTTCAACACAGCAAAAGAACTCGCCCGCGTAAGTATCAGCCTCGGCGACGCATAGCCCTATGAATATACAAGCCGTAAACTCCCTTCCAAATATTTCACCGGCCTCGCAACCCGCCTCTGAGATCTCCCGGTCGAACGGCGGCGACGGTTTCAGTTCGCTCGTCAAGGACGCCGTTGAGTCGATCGACAATACTCAAAAGCAAGCGGATAAAGAGATCGCAAAAGCGGTTACCGGCGAATCGCCTGATATTCACCAAACGATCATCGCCCTCCAGACCGCTGAGCTAAAGTTTCAGCTCGGCCTTCAGGTGCGAAACAAGCTTGTTGGTGCATACGAAGAAATAATGCGAATGCAAGTCTGATCGCGGTCCGCCCGGGCCTTATAAAAAAATTATCACGCGAATCCCACACATCCGACCAACTTCCCAGATCTAAATAAAAATGTCTCTGCTCACCCAACTTAAGGATATTTGGACACGGCTGCCTCTCTCCGGCCGAATTGCGACTGTCGGCTCGGCGGCCGCCACCCTAGGATTGATAGGAGCCCTGATCTATTACGGCTCGCAGCCGGACTACGGCGTCCTGTTTGCGGACCTGAAGCCCGAAGACGCGCAGACCATAGTTGAAAAACTCAAGACAGCGAATGTTCCCTATTCGATCGCGAACGGCGGTACCACCATACAGGTCCCGCACGAGCGCATTTCGGAACTCCGCCTTCAAATGGCTGGCGAAGGCGCTCTCTCGGGCGGCCACGTAGGTTTCGATCTATTCGATAAAACATCTTTCGGCGCCACCGACTTTGCCCAGCAGGTCAACTATCGCCGAGCGATCGAGGGCGAGCTTGCAAAAACCCTCGAAGGAATGGATGAGGTTGAGGCGGCCCGCGTGCATATCACGCCACAAAAGGAGTCGGTCTTTGCCGACAAAGAAGAAGGTGCAAAGGCGTCGGTGATGCTCAAAGTCCGGCAGAATAAGGAGCTATCGGGTGAAAGAAGCGAAGCGATAGTCAACCTTGTCGCCAGTTCGATCGAAGGGCTTGATCCTTCGCATATCTCCGTCATGGACACCCGCGGCAGGCTTCTGGTCGCCGCCGGTTCCGGCAAGACCGATCCTTCGAACGGTGCCGGTGCATTCCATGCCCAGCTTGAGGCAAAGCAGAAGTACGAGGCCGAGAACGCCGCCCGGATCATCGCACTGCTCGAACCGGTAGTTGGCGAGAACAAAGTGCGCGCCGATGTTTCCGCTGACCTCGATTTCAGCCGTATTGAGCAAAGCGAGGAAAAATACAATCCGCAATCTCAGGTGGTCCGGTCACAGCAGACATCAAGCGAAGCACGAAACACAAGGGCGGGGCAGTCAAACCCAAACGGGGGTGTCGCCGGCGCGCGGTCAAATAATCCCGCCACCGCTCCGCCGCCCGTCGCGCCGGCCCCAGTGCCCGCGTCCGGCGATCAGCGGAGTACTTCCACCGTGAACTACGAGATCGACAAAACGGTAACAAAGACGGTCGGCGGCGGCGGACGTGTCAATCGAATGACGGTATCCGTAGTTGTAGATCATAAGAACGTCAATGACGTCGAGGTTGCCAGATCGCCCGAAGAACTGCAGCAGATCCAGGAACTTGTCTCAGCCGCGGTCGGCATCAATGCCGAACGGGGAGATTCGGTCGTCGTACAAACGATGCCGTTCAATAAGCTTCCGGCCGAGGAAAATGCGGCCGCCCCGTTTCTGGAGCGAAACAAGGCCCTTGTTTCAGGCCTTACGAAGTACGGCATTCTCTTGATCGTAGCCGTGCTTCTACTTCTGTTCGCGATACGGCCGGCCCTTCGAGCACTAAAGGCCGCGGCCCTGGCGCCGGCGGACCCCAATCTGTTGGGTGACGGCGGACCGTCCGGCGAAAGGCGTGCGTTGGCGTTGCAGCCGGGCGACGACGCTGGCCTGTCCGGGGACGGGCGGCCGATGATGACCGTCGGCGAACTTCAGGCCCGGATGGGGCATGACGCGAAGGCGGCAGGAAATGTGGAACGCGTGGAAATAATGCGCAAGCAACTGGTTGAACAAACGCTCAGCGACACCGATACCGTCGTCAATACTATGCGCGGATGGCTTGCCGAGAAAGCTTAAGGACTGATTAGAAGAAGAGATCGCCGCAATGTCAGAAAAACCTATTGAATCGCTGGTCACTTTTACCGAAACCGCCGGGCCGCCGCCGGCCGCGCCCAAGCCCGAGTCTGTCTCGGGCATACGCAAGGCTGCTATCTTATGCCTTATGCTCGGCGAAGAGGCGGCAGCGGAGCTTTTCAAACAGCTTGATGAGGCAGAGGTACATGCCCTTTCAAAAGAGCTCGCGACCCTGCCGAAGATCAGGTCCCAGATATCTGATACGGTCCTCGAAGAATTCCATCAATTGCTGACCGCCCGTTCGTTCGTTTCCGCCGGCGGCGTCGATTACGCCAAACGGCTGCTGATGAAAAGCTTTGGCACCGAACAGGCAAAGCGGTTGACGGACAAGGTAATGCATTCTATCGAAACACCGGTAAGTTTCGAGGTCCTGCAAAAGACCGATCCGCAGCAGATAGCCAAGCTTTTCCAATCTGAGAACCCGCAGACCGTTGCGGTAGTGCTGG
>JADLDC010000294.1 GCA_020846885.1 Acidobacteriota bacterium
AGCTTGATGTTCCCGAGTTCTCGCTTGAGTTTACTACGGCCGACAGGTCCGGTATTTCCGCCGTCCATGTTGAGGTCAAGGCGCCCGATGAAAAAAAGCACCGTCACCTTCATCACATCGAGGCGATACTTGATAGTTCGGACCTCTCCGATACCGTCAAAGAACGATCAAAGGCCATCTTCAAGCGTCTGGCCGAGGCTGAGGCGGGAGTTCACGGAATAGATGTTCAAAAGGTCCATTTTCACGAGGTCGGGGCAGTTGACGCGATCGTGGATGTGGTCGGTTCCTGTATTGGATTTGAGATGCTCGGGATCGAGCATTTTGCGTGCTCAAAGCTGCACGTCGGCAGCGGTTTTGTAACGATGGAGCACGGGAAATATCCTGTTCCGCCGCCTGCCGTGGCAAAATTGCTTGAAGGCTTTCCATCGTATTCGACCGAGATCGAAGGTGAGCTTCTGACGCCGACCGGTGCGGCCATCATAACGACGCTGTGTGGTGATCATGGGCCGATGCCGGAAATGATCGTTGAGCGGAACGGCTATGGCGCAGGCACGCGAACCTATGACCGTTTTCCGAACGTGCTTCGTTTGATCATTGGGGAAGCGGCGTCCGTGAATACCGCGCTGAACGCTCCCGATGGAACCGTTAGCGAAGAATTGGTGCTGCTTGAGACGAATATTGATGATATGCCGGCGCAGCAGATCGGGTTTGTTGCCGAGCGGGCGCTCGGCGAGGGGGCACTTGATTGCTGGATCACGCCTATTCAGATGAAAAAGGGCCGCCCGGCAATGCTGCTGTCGGTCCTGTGCGGCAGGCAAAGGTCGGAAAAGCTGCAGGAGCTGCTGTTTGCCGAGACTACTACGCTCGGGATAAGGCTGCGTACGGTTGACCGCGTCTCATTGCCGCGTGAGATCCAATCTGTGGAGACGGCCTATGGGAGCATCGAAGTAAAGACGGCGGCGTTCCGCGGCCGGACCGTTAACGTGATGCCCGAGTATGAACAGGTAAGGCGTGCCGCGTTGGAACACGGGGTACCGTTCCGGCAGGTAAACGCTGAGGTGCTGGCCGCTTTCAAAGGATCTGCCCGTTCTGCGGTGCGGTAGCTATTCATTATGCCTAAAAAAGCTAGAGCAAAAGTAGATCTGAAAAAGATAGCTGACGGCGTTCGGCTGATGCTTGAAGGTATGGGTGAAGATCCGGACCGCGACGGCCTGCGGCGGACACCTGAACGCGTGGCTGATTTTTACGCCGAGCTTACCGAAGGAATGTGGCAGGACCCGAAGGAGCATATTGTTCCGCTGCCGGGCGACTCGCATGACGAAATGGTATTGGTCAAAGACATCTCCATTGCTTCGGTTTGCGAACACCATCTTGCCCCTTTCGTGGGTAAATGCCATATCGCCTATATTCCAAAAGGCGGCCGCATAGTCGGGTTATCAAAACTCGCCCGGATCGCGGAGATATTCGCCCGCCGCCTTCAGGTCCAGGAGCGCATGACGCAACAGATTGCCAAAACCTTGTTCGATCAGCTTAAACCGGTCGGCGTGATGGTCGTAATTGAGGCCGAACATACATGCATGACCTTGCGCGGCGTCAAAAAGCCCGGAGCGGTCACTATAACATCGGCGGTGCTTGGCGGTTTCCGCAGCGATCCCAGAACGCGGGCTGAGGCAATGAGTTTGATCAAGGGCTGAATCTCGGTCGATGCGTGGGTTAACGTGAAACGTTAACTGTCGGCGCGCCGACGTCTAGAAACTACATTAACTATGAAAAGAATACTGATCTTCTTTGCCGCCGCGCTCCTTTTGGCAGCAAGCACTGCCGCGCAGGATCTTTCGGCTCGTTTTGACGGCGAAAAGCTTCGCCAACGGGTCATTCGCCTTTCCGCCGATGATATGGAAGGCCGCGGGCCTGGAACTGCGGGCGGCCAACGTGCCGTTCAGTTCATTGCTGATGAATTAAAAAAGGCTGGCGTTAAGCCGGGCAATGGCAATAGTTATTTTCAGAATGTGAAGATGATCGGCGTGAAGGCCGATCCGAATACTCATCTGGATGTTTCGGGTAGGAATGGGACGGCAAAGTTCAAGTTTGCGGACGAATTCGTTGCAACGACGAGTGCGCAGACGGCAAACGTCTCGCTCGATGCCGACCTTATTTTTGTTGGTTACGGCATTGATGCCCCAATGTATCGCTGGAACGATTACAGCGGCCCGGCGGCCGATTACAAGGGTAAAGTGCTCTTGATCCTCGTCAACGACCCGCCTGCGACGGTCGATGAACCCGACCTGTTCGGCGGCAGGGCACTGACCTATTTTGGCCGATGGACATACAAATATGAAGAGGCCGCTCGTCGCGGTGCCGCGGGCGTCATCCTCATACACACAACCGAATCGGCCGGCTATGGCTGGAACGTGATCCGCAGCTCGAACGGGAATTGGCGCTACGAGATCGCCCGAACTCCCGGCGATAAGACGCCGTTCCTGGCCGTGAAAGCATGGATGACAGGCGAAGCGGCAACGAGGATGCTCGACTCGGCAGGGTTAAACTTGGGCGAACTGGCCTCGGCCGCTCGAACACGCGGCTTTCGGCCGATCAACACCGGACTTAAAGTAAAACTTGAACTAAAGAGTGATTTCAAGACATTCGAGTCGCCGAACGTCGTCGGCGTAGTTGAGGGGAGCGACGCAAGGCTAAAGAAAGAATATGTCGTCTATACCTCTCACTGGGACCATCTTGGAATAGGCGAACCGGATGCAAGGGGCGACAAGATATTCAACGGCGCCTATGACAATGCCTCCGGCGTGGCGGCGACTATCGGTATTGCCGAAGTTCTAAGTAAGATGCCGAAGGATCAGCGGCCGAAGCGTTCGAGCTATTTTATTTTCACGACAGCCGAAGAGCAGGGCTTGCTCGGTGCGGAATATTTTGCCGCGAACCCGTTGATCCCGCTTCGGTCAATAGCAGGGAATGTGAACATTGACGGCGTTAACTTCTTTGGCAGAACGTCCGATTTCTCGGCACTTGGGGCCGAGCGTTCAACAATGGATGCGATCGTCACGGAAGTTGCGGCGGAACGCAAATTAACGCTTGAGGGCGATACGCGGCCCGAACAGGGCTTCTTTTTTCGCTCGGACCATTTTCCTTTCGCAAAAGCAGGCGTTCCGGCCATATCGCTGCGCCACGGAGACAATTTCGTTGAGCCGCTGACGGGCGAAACACTAACTTTTTTCCGCGACTACACCGCGAAGTACTACCACCAGGCCTCGGATGAATACAAGCCCTGGTGGGACCCAGCGGCGATGGTCCAAAACGCCGAACTCGGCCTGGCGATCGGCGTAAAACTTGGTAATGCCTCATCGATGCCGCGATACAAGGAAACGGACGAATTCGCGGCGGCGGATAGGAAGCGAACCGGCAGATAAAATGATGGAGATTACCGATGATCGTTGACGTAGAGGTCGCTCAGGAGGAACTTGGGGAATTGGTTGAACTTGCTAAAGCCGGCGAGGATGTTTTGATTCGCGACGGCGATACGATAGTTCAATTGGAACCGATCGACTGTAGCGGGCAACCTGGCCTTCCATAAACATTGCGAATAGTGACGATGCGAACCAGTTAGTAATCGCTTACAATAAAGTTTAATTTCATGCGGCCGGAACAGCGTTTGACCGCTTTATTCGATTTGAATGGCCCAAACTTTCTACATCACAACCCCGATCTACTACGCCAACAGCTTGCCGCATCTTGGGCATCTTTATACAACGATCGTCGCCGATGCGATACACCGCTACAAGAAGCAGCGTGGTTTTGACGTCCTGTTTTTGACGGGGACGGACGAACACGGGATCAACATCCAGCGGGCCGCCGAACGCGAAGGCCGGACGCCGCAGGAGCAGGTCGATCTGATCTCGGGCGAGCTAAAACGAATGTTTGCAGATTTTGGGCTTGACCCGGCACACGGCGGCTATGACATTTTTATGCGGACGACCGAAGCGTACCACTACGCCGGTGCTCAGCATTTGTGGCGGGAAATAGCAAAAAACAAGACGCCGAAAGGGAACGACGCGATCTATAAGGGGTTTTACGAAGGCTGGTTCTGTGCTCCGTGTGCCGCATTCAAGACAGAGGATGAGTATTCGACACCTGATGGTTCTGATGTTCCATTTTGTTTGATACATGAGAGGCCGTTGGACAAGGTCGAGGAAGAAAGCTATTTTTTCAGGCTCGCGGATTACGACGAGTTCCTGATCGATCTGATAGAAAGCGATCCGAAACTTGTCCGGCCCGAAGCGCGGCGAAATGAAGTATTGTCATTTGTTCGCGGCGGTTTGCAGGACCTTTCGATCAGCAGGCAAAACAGTTCGGTTTCCTGGGGAATTCCCGTTCCGGGCGATGAAGAACATGTAATGTACGTTTGGCTTGATGCGTTGTCGAATTACATCACAGCGCTCGGATATGGCGGAGCACGGCAGGCTAGCGCCGAGGCAGATCTGGCCGAGCAGTCTGCGTTGTGGAAATATTGGCCGGCGACGCATTTGGTCGGCAAGGACATTCTCCGATTTCATACTGTCTATTGGTTTTCGTTCCTGAAAGCGGCCGGTTTGGAATTGCCGAAAGGCGTTTTCGCCCATGGAATGTGGCTTGATGCCGACGGCCGTAAGATGGGTAAAACGCTGGGTAACGTGATCGAAGTTGATGTATTACATCAACATTTTCAGATCGATGCCGTTCGGTATTTTGCTCTCCGCGACATGGTCTTTGGCCAGGACGGGCGGTTCGGCTATGAGAATCTGATCGACCGTGCAACCGCCGATCTTTCGAACGGACTAGGGAACCTCGCAAATCGAACGCTCTCGATGATCGCGAAATATCGCGAAGGCCTGATTCCCGACGGGAAGATCGCTGAGGAAAATTACATTCACGCACGCCGTGGGGGTGTCGAACCGGACGGCGGCGAACTCGTGTCGGTCTTGGAGCACGCCCGCGACGAATTTCTCCGTCGATTTGATAATTTTGACTTCAGCCAGGCTCTCGAAACACTTTGGTCGGTCATCGCCCGTGTCGATAAGATGATCTCCGACGCCAAACCGTGGGTGCTTGCTAAGGATGAGAGCCAGGCCGAAACGCTCAACGCCGTCCTCTACCGCTCAGCCGAAACACTCCGCTGGCTCAGCGTGATGCTCTATCCGGTGATGCCCGATTCAGCCGAAAAAATATATGATCAACTCGGCCTCGGCAGAAACACGACCGGTAGGGAGTGTGCCCCTGGCAGTGAATCGGGCACACTCCCGACAAGTCCCGTGTCCGCCATCGATCCCGCCTCGCTAAAATGGGCCGGACTGGGCCCCGGAACCCGGATCGACGAGCCTCAAGCTATTTTTCCGCGAATCGATAAAGCTAAAGTTATGAATGAAATTAAGTCAGAACCGCCTGCGGTAGCGGGCGGTTTATCAGAGAAGCCGGACGACTTGGATAAACCAGGTGGTTTAGGTGACAGCGTACAACCACCCGCTACCGCAGGTGGTTCTGACACGACAGACAGCGTACAACCACCCGCTACCGCAGGTGGTTCTGACACTGCGGATGACAACTTCATCACCATCGACGATTTTCTAAAAGTCGAACTCCGCGTGGGTGAGATCAAAGTTGCCGAACGCATCCCGAAGGCCGACAAACTCCTACGCTTCGAGGTCGATCTCGGCGAAGAAAAACCACGCCAGATCCTCGCCGGCCTCGCCGAATACTACGACCCCGAAAAACTCATCGGCCGCAAAGTCGTAGTTGTCGCCAACCTAAAACCCCGCAAAATGCGAGGCCTAGAATCCCAAGGCATGATCTGCGCCGCATCGCTCGAAGATGACTCGGGTCCGAATCCGGCCTTGGCTACGTTTTTGGAGGATGTTGAGATCGGGGCGAGGTTGAAGTGAGCTAATTGTTAAAGCGGACAATACAATGTGTCGCAATGAAACATTCAGATTTTTCGATTGGTACAGAATTTCACACCGGCGACGCAAGATGGCGATGCACTGATGTGGGGACGCGAACAATTGTTGCGATTCGCATCGATCAGGTAACCGTGACGCACAGTGATGGAAAAGGGAACACCTGGTCCGAAGTTGTGACAGACGATCCGTCCTGGTTCAATGGACCGCCGTACGCCGTCGCTGAGAGTGTTTTTGATGAGCATTCGGTCGTGGCTTGTCAACTAATTCCCAAATCAGTTTCTACGGAAGCCGAATGAACAAAAATAATTCGACTCTCATCGATTCCCATTGCCATATTGACGGCGAGCAGTTTGATGCGGACCGGGATGAGGTTGTTCGGCGGGCTCGTGAGGCGGGTGTGGCGGCGATGTTGAATGTTGGGACGGGCGATCCGCGGACGGACGATTTTCGGCGGGCGGTTGCGGTGGCGGAGAGATATGAGAATGTCTTTGCGTCGGTCGGTGTTCATCCGCATGATGCCAAGCTTTATGACGACCGTGCTGAGGAGCATTTGATCGGGCTTGTGCGTTCGTCTGAAAAGGTGATCGCGTGGGGCGAGATCGGGCTCGATTACTATTACGACCACAGCCCGCGTGATGTGCAGCGGGAAGTCTTTCGCAGACAGATCAGAACGGCGCGAGAACTCGATCTGCCGATAATTGTTCACAGCCGCGATGCGGATGATGAAACGGTTGAGATATTGACGGAGGAGTTTTCGGCCTCAACGGGCGTCGGGAGACCTTTAGCTGATAGCTCAAAGCTGACGGCTGACGGCTGTAATTTAGAGAACAGTTATAAAGATTTAGAGAACAGCTATCAGCCTTCAGCTATTAGCCGTAAGCCAACCGCGGGCATAATGCATTGCTTTGGCGGACCCCCGAAAATGGCGGAGAACCTGATGGCGATCGGATTCCTTATCTCCTTTGCTGGCAATGTTACGTTCAAGAAAGCTGAGAACCTACGTGAAGCGGCCCGCGTTGTGCCTTTAGATCGGCTGCTGGTCGAAACTGATTGTCCGTTTCTCACGCCGGTGCCGTTCCGCGGAAAACGGAATGAGCCTGCCTTCGTCGTCCATACGGCGAAATTCCTTGCGGAGTTTTACGGAATTGAATTTGAGCATCTTGCCGCGCAGACGACGAGGAACTTTTTAGAGTTTTTCGGGCTTGATGTATCTGCCGATGGAATATTCGGCTCGCGAAGATCGAAACTTTCCTAATCAGTGTAAATCCGCGTTTATCTGTGGTTAAATAACTCTTTATGGCAAAGGAAAATTCATTCGATATCGTATCAAAGACCGATTATGCGGAGGTCACAAATGCGATAAATCAAACCACGAAAGAGGTTTCGCAGCGTTTCGACTTTAAGGGAAGCAAGGCGAGTGTTGAATTACAGGCCAAGGACCTCATCTTAACGGCCGAGGACGAGACGAAACTGAGAAATATGAACGATATTTTTCAGGGAAAACTCGTGAAACGCGGCATTTCGCTCAAGGCACTTGATTATCAAAAGATCGAACCTGCCGCCGGCGGCACGGTCCGCCAGGAAGTAAAGGTCCAGCAGGGAATCCCGACGGACAAGGCAAAAGAGATCGTCAAATTTATAAAGGATGCCAAAATGAAGGTGCAGGCATCGATCCAGGGCGAAACGGTGCGCGTTTCCGGCAAAGATCGCGACACATTGCAGGAAGTGATCGCGGCGTTGAAGGCAAAGGATTTTGGGATCGATATGACGTTCGATAATTACAGGAGTAACTGACCGCAGGCGCTCCGAACAGGGGTTCCTTCTTGAGGAACCTGCCCGGAAGATCTAATGCAGACGTTTGCAACAATAAAAAAGGAAGTCATTTCAACGCGGAAGGCTCTGCGTGTATTCGACCTGATCCGTAACGAAATGACATTGGTCGAAGATGAGTTCAAGCGGCAGGCCGCTTCGAACATCCAGGCCGTTGACTATCTTGGCGAGTACCTGCGTTCGTCAGGCGGAAAGCGAATGCGGCCGGCATTGCTCGTGCTTGCAAATTATGCGTGCGGCGGGAATGCGGCCAGTGAAAATGTTATCCGAATGGCAACCGTCATGGAAATGCTCCATACGGCGACGCTGGTGCATGACGATATCATCGACAACGCAGCAAAACGCCGTGGGCGAGAATCGGTAAACGCGCGTTTCGGCAACCACACAGCGGTCTTGATGGGCGACTGGCTCTATATGTCGGCGTTTGAAACGGCGCTCAAGGAACGTTCGCTCGAGATCCTTGATGTATTGACCAAGCTCACCCGGAAAATGACCGAGGGTGAGCTGATCCAGCTTACCGTCATTGGGAATACCGAGATAACTGAGGATGCGTACTTCGACATTCTCCGGCGCAAGACCGCTTATCTTTTTTCAGGCTGCTGTGAGATCGGAGCGATATTGGCAAATGCCGACGCGGAAATGCAGGCGGCATTTCGCGATTTTGGGATGAATCTAGGCGTCGCATTCCAGCTTGCGGACGATCTGCTTGATTTCACGGCGGACGAAAGCGCTCTCGGAAAACCTTCGGGAGCGGATCTGCTTGAAGGAAAACTCACTCTTCCGCTGATCGTGCTTTGCCGTCGCCGGCCTGAGTTGAAGCAATTTCTCAAGGAGATAATCGCCGATGGATCATACCGAAACGGTTCACGAGGTGAGGTAATGCGGCGGCTCAATGAGAATGGAATACTTGAAGAAATTCGTTCTGTAGCTCTGGGTTTCGCCGACACCGCCAGAAAAAATCTTGAAGTTTTGCCTCAAACCGAGTATTCTCTTGCATTGGAAGAGATCCCGAATCTCGTGATCGACCGCAGCAGCTAGTCACGGTGCATACAACTCGGTGGATCTTTCCGGCCTCCTCCGCTGTAAATCCAATTTTGCCAGCATGATAGACGCGAAACATATAGCAGCACTTGAAGCGTGGTTGACCAAGACCCGTGAAGAGCAAAATCAGCTTAT
>JADLDC010000295.1 GCA_020846885.1 Acidobacteriota bacterium
TCAGGAGCTTGTGGGCCTGCTCCGGGGTCTCAACGCCTTCTGCAACAACCTTCATATTCAGGCTTTGGGCGAGCCTGATGATCGTGTTCACGATCTCGCTGTTTTCCGTGCTTTCGCACATTTGGCTAACGAACGAACGGTCGATCTTTAAATAACTGAACGGGAGCCGGTGGAGATAGCTCAGCGAAGAATAGCCTGTCCCGAAATCGTCAAGACTGAACTCGACGCCAAGGGCACGAAGGCGATTGATCATCTTCAAAGCCGGGCCGGTGTGGTCCATGATGTGGCTTTCGGTGATCTCTAGCTTCAGGCATTTTCCGGGCAAACCGGTCGATCGGAGGCTTGCGGCCACCTTTTCCGCAAGCTCAGGCTGGCGAAACTCCTTGCTCGAAAGATTCACCGCTACGGTCAGGTTTTCTGCCTTTGGATACAACTGCTGCCATTCGCGCATCTGCCGGCAGCTTTCCTGCACGGTCCACTGGCCAAGTTTAAAGATCAATCCATTCTCTTCGGCTATTGGGATAAATTCGCTTGGCGGCAGAATGCCTCGCGTCGGATGGTCCCAACGAATAAGTGCCTCAAAACCAACAAGTTCACCGCTATCAAGCCGGACAACAGGCTGATACAGCAGTTCAAATTCGCGATTTTCAAAAGCGCTCCGCATTTCGGTCTCAAGCTGCAGTTTGCGGCTTGCCTTCGCGTGCATCGCCTCATCAAAGATCTGGTATTGGGCACCGCCTGACGCCTTTGCGGCGTACATCGAGATATCCGCATCGCGAACCATATCTTCGGCGGACCTGCCTTTTGTGGTACTTAGCGCCACTCCGATGCTGGTCGTGATAAAGATCGTCCGCTGGCCAATGTCGAATGGATCGTTCAGATCATTGCGAATACGCTCGGCGACCAGAAGCGCTTCCGATTGTTCGGAAAGATCGCCCAACAGAATAACGAACTCGTCTCCGCCAAATCGGGCAACAAGATCGCCGGGACGTGTACAGGCCTCGAGCCGCCGTGCAATGTATTTTAGAAGCTTGTCGCCCTCGGCATGGCCAAGCGAATCATTGATGATCTTGAATCGATCGAAATCCAGGTAAAGGACCGCAAATCGCCGCGGCCGCCGACTTTTGCCTTTTGCGATACAGAGCTGAAGGTGCTCCATGAACAGCGTACGGTTGGCCAGGCCCGTGAGACTATCGTGAAACGCATCGTGCAGCAGTTGTGCTTCGGTCCGCTTTCGTTCGGTAATGTCGCGGTCCGACCCGCGAAAGCCAACCACCTCGCCGTCGAGCCCCAACACGGGTGTCGCGTTGCTTTCCAGATAACAGATGCTTCCGTTCCGATGACGAAATCGGCGGACCATCTGGGACCAGCCCTTCTTTTCGCTGATCGCCTCGCGATACACCTCAGTGAAGAACAGGCAGTCGTCCTCAAGGATCAGATCGTTGACAAACCGGCCCATCACCTCTTCTGTCGGGCAGCCGAGGATCGTCTTGACGGCTTGATTGCTGTATATGATACGGCCCGCAAGGTCCTCTTCCCAGATCCATTCGTTCGTCGTTTCGACCATCGAACGAAATTTTTCCTCGCTTTCACGAAGAGAACGGATCGACTGGTCCCGCATCCGCTGGGCCTCACCAAGATCGAGGGCATGCTGGACCGAGGCAGAAAGACGTCCAAGGCTGCTTTTCAGAATGCAGTCAAACGCCCCTTCGCGCATGAACTCAACGGCGGCCTCATCACCAAACGATTCAGCATACAGAATGAAAGGCGTGTCGTCGCCCGCATTTTTTAGGGCCCGAAGCTCTTCGAACACGCTGAATTGTTCAGCCTGCAGCCCAAATAGGATTACATCCGGTTTGAGGTCGGCAACCCCGCCGCGAAGATCATCGCTCGTTGCTGCACGTTTCGCCTCAAAGCGCATGCCCGCATTGCGCAGCTCAGAAAGCACAAGCTCAGCATCGGCTTCCAGGGCTTCGACCACAAGAATGCGTGGAATTTTGTCAGGAAATGTCATCTGTCGGATCCGCAAACGATCGGTCCTGCAAACAGTGGGGTCACTTTGATAATTCCGCGTGATCGCGGCCTGCCAGGCGATCGCCGGCTCGACGGAGCAGAATGTATTAAGGGGCATCCGGTGCGGAAAACAAATAGCGGGAGCACCGGGCAGACGCATGGAACGGATATATACCCGATCTCACGCCCATATATTATCCGATTTACGCGAACCAGGTGTCAATGGAAATTTACGGCGGCGTATTCGCGGTAGGAAAGTGAACCTCATGCGTAAAAACAAGGCCGGGCACTCAGAGATCTTTCATCGATGACGCGCACGCCAGAGAGCATCATGTGTTTCTTTGGCCCAGGTCCAAAATTTGCCCTGTTTCAGTCGATGCAGATGATCGTCCCAGATACCGTAATGAAGATAGATCGAATCCGGCCCGCCGGCATCGATGACTGCGGCGATCTCGTGATAATACGTACGTTGCCGCTCTTCCCCGTTCAGTTCGGCGGCGATATTCGCCGCGGCAACCTCAGCTTGACGCACCGCCATATGGGCGAATTTCGGCCCCGAGAAGGCGACGATGTCGCCGGCAGCATATGTATTGTTCAGCCCGTGGACCTTCATTCGATCATCTACTTTCACGAAGTCGTCGCCGTCCGTGATCCCGAGGTAGTTCAAGATCGCCTGTCCGCGAAACGGCGGGACCAGCATCAACAGGTCGTACTCGATCCGGTGCTTTTGCTCGGAGACAACCTCGCTCGGCGTGATCTCCGATATTGGAACATCATAAAGTACCGCGATCTTGTATTTTTCAAAGGCACTTTCGAGCTGTCTATGGAGGTCCGCTCCGCCAAAGGCGGAACTCAAGGATTCGGGAAATATAGCTTTTATCTTGACTGAACCATCGCCAAGCTTTGACTCGAAACGCCTGGCCAACGCAAACGCTGTCTCGCAAACCGGTACCGGCAGCCGGGCGGAGGGACACATGCCAACAACGATCGTGCCTTCGTGAAATTCTTCGAGGGCCTTGCCAAATCGGGCTGCGGCATTAAGGCCGAGAATATGGTGCGAATGCTCAAAGAATCCTGCGACCTTCTCGGTGGCCAGGCGGCGGCCCATGGCGATCATCAAATGGTCATACGCGATCTCGCCGTTAAAATCTTCGCCGGCAACTACCGCTGTCCGAAGCCCTTCGTTTATCCGGATCAACTCGCCTTGTACAAATCGGACCCCGATGCTGCTCAGTTTCCTGGCAAGATCGAACGAGATATCGCTGGTCTCGCATTCCCCAAAGGCAAGTTCGACCAGGGCGGGATAAAACGTAAAGTTTCGGTTTGGAGCGACCAGAGTTATCTGATGTGAACGACCAACGGATGCGGCCAACTTCTCAGCCGCCACAAGCCCGGCGAATCCGCCGCCAACAATGAGAATGTTCGCCATAGATACTCCTTGACCTCAGCATGTGTCTGGACGTGCAGGCCGGACTGACGGAGCAGGGCATAAGCCGACGCCGGAGAAACGGCCTTCGCTCATTCACTTGAGCTTTCCGACCTCTTCACGAAGCTTCGCCAGCGCGCTGTTGTTCGGATCGGCCTTTTCAAGCTTGGCCAGTGTCGCCTCAGCCCCGGCGGCATCTGATTTTCGAGTGTAAGCAACCGTCAAGTTCTGAAGCGCCTGAGAATGATTCGGATCGGCGTCGAGAACACGCTTGAATTCTTTGATCGCCCTATCAACGTCTGGCTTATCACCAAAGATGTAGGTTAGGCCCTTGTCAGTGCGAACATTCAATTCATCCGGATCTTTCATCAGGGCCGCCGCATACCACCTTTCTGCGTCTGCGTACTTGCCGGCGTCGAAACTTGTATTGCCCAATTTGACCATTACGTCAACATTATCGGGCTCTATCTCGTTGGCTTTTTTGAGAAGATCGATCGCCTGGTCGAATCGTTGGATCCGGCTAAAAAGGTCGGCGGCGGCCATTTGTGCCTTGACATCATTTGGAGCTTGGCGTGCCTTCTCGATCGCGTTTTGAACGGCGGCCATCGAATCCGCTGCCGAATTGGCCGCGGGTTGGGAGGTGATAGGCCCGCTGCATGGGCCCGTTCCGTTCTGATTGATCGAATTTGTGACAAAAAAACCTATGATCGCGCCCAGCAGCAATCCGAGAAGCGTGAACAGAAAATTGTCTTTGGTCATGATCTTGGAGCCTCGTCTTCAGGGCACCGACGACTCGAGCCCGCCTAATTCGCGCGTATGTCCGAACCTATGGCCGAGGCATCATCCATTAGATACGTATCTGTTCCCTGCTTCGGTCAACAGGAGCGCCCTTACAAATGCCCCAGCAACACAGATGCCACGGCGTAATGAATTGAGGAGGCTGCTTATTCGTGTAAATACAATGGTTTAGGAGGGTCCCAACTTAGGCGGGCACTGCGTTGCCGTGAAGAAATACGCGGGCGTGTGCAGAAGTCCGCACTCGCCCGCGCCTGTCGTATTTCTGGCCAGCTGGAGGTTTTTCTATCGGAGGGAATCGTTGAGCGATTCCAGTAGCGAATTGCCCGGGCATAGATCGGCCTCAGAGAGTAAATTCAGCGGCCGTTCAGTTGTTTTCAGCAGGCCGTGCAGGTCTGTCGAGTTCTCATTTATGTAGAGCAATCCGGTTAGTATCTCGTTCCGCCGCTTGGCATAGCGGACCGCGTTGGTCGCCGAAAGCCGGTCGGTCGGGTCCCAATCTTTTTGCAATTTATTCAAATGGATAACAGAGCCATCGTGCATCGTCAGGTCCTTGACCGAACCTGCCTCATAGGTCGCGGTTATTTCGCGCATTATCGGCACAAAATCCACCGTCGCAGTTGCCGCGACATGCTCGCGGACGTAGTCGTATGATTTTGTCGAGCCCGTGTTGTTATTGAATGTAACGCAGGGCGAGATAACGTTGAGAAAAGCAAAACCATTGTGCCGCATGGCGGCCATGAGCAGCGGAACAAGTTGCTCCTTGTCGCCCGAAAAGCTTTGAGCGACAAATGTAGCTCCGAGTTCGATCGCCAGGCTTGAGAGGTCAATTGCCGCGAACAGGTTTTCGTGCCCCGATTTATTGACCGATCCAACATCAGCGGTCGCCGAGTCCTGCCCTTTGGTTAACCCGTAACAACCGTTGTTCATCAAGAGGTAAACCATCTTCAGGTTCCTGCGGACGACATGAACGAACTGACCCATTCCGATCGAGGCCGTATCGCCGTCACCCGAAACACCGAAATAGATCAGGTCACGGTTTGCCAGATTCGCACCCGTCGCCACTGACGGCATCCGTCCGTGCACCGAATTGAAACCGTGCGAGTTCGATAAAAAGTACGCCGGCGATTTTGAAGAACATCCAATGCCCGAGAGCTTCGCAACCTTGTGCGGCTCGATATTCATCTGCCAGCACGCCTCGACGATCGCCGCGTTGATAGAATCATGCCCGCAACCCGCACAAAGCGTCGAAAGCGAACCTTCGTAAAAATCCACCGTATAGCCGAGGTCGTTCTTCGGCAATGCGGGATGTCGAAATGTTGATCTGACGTAAGTCATTTAAGTTTGTTCCAGTCGTCCGCGGATATTTCTTTCCCAAGAATTTCACAAACTTCTCGCAACATCATTCGAAGTTGCGGTATTGAATACTCTGAATTTGAAGGAACCGTCAGCCGATGATTTTTGAATACGAGAAACTGATGTTTCGAGCCATAATACGGGCCATCATAGCCGAGCCGCCGCAGTCTCCGAATGAAGTCACTTCGTTTACACGGATGCCACTGGCTCATATCCTGGTGCGTGGTTTAAATTTATGTTGGAAAGAACCGGCAATTCATGGCCGAGTTTAAGTCCAACCAGAACCCAATCCTCTAGCGTTGAACGCAATTCGCTTTCACATTCGCGCAAAGTGCTTGCGAACGCGACGACTCCCTTGCACGATGGGATTCGTCCGGCAAATGTGTTGTCCTTAAGCTTGTCGTATTCCGCCTCTCGTAAGGCCAGCTCAACATAGTCGCTTAATATATAATTTCCTGACATATCACTATCCTACCATGCCGTTACCAAAATCGATCTTCGGCAACGCCGGGTGTCGAAATTTTGATCTAACGGATGTCATCGATTTTCTATTTATAGAACGCGGACAGCTTCGACCGAAAAAATTCAAACAAGTTTATTATAAGGGTCAAATTAATGTTTGTCACCAAAACGGGCTATTCTGCTGTTCATTTCGTTAGCTGAAATCAGTTCGCAATGAAAAGAAAAAAGGGAGCCGCGAACGACTCCCGTTAAGTGTTTTCACATGAACGCCAGGCCGGCGCCTACATTCCCGGCTGCGACAATGACTCGAACATGAATGCAAGCTTCCATGCGTTTCCGTCTTTTACGTAGAACGCGGTCGTGTTGAGTGTGCCGTTCTTCTGGCCGTCGCATGTGCCGTCGGCCGATCCTTTTCCGGTAAGTATCTCGACCGTTGGTGAAAGCGCGGTCGCGATACCGTCAGTGAATGAGGTCTTCGTTACGCCTTCGCATTTCATATCAGCGGTCCAAAGCTTGATGACGTTTGCCTGGCCCGAATGCCAGCCGCCCGCCGGATCGACGAATGCAAGATCCTTCGACGTATTTGCTTCGAACCATTTTGCGTCCTTGTTTCTGAATGCTTCCCATCCGGCCGCATGAAGCTTGGTCAACGCCTCAGTGTTTGGGTCGGCCGCGGCAGGAGCCGGCGCAGCAGCGGTATTGGACGAAGAATTCGAATTTGCCGCCGGAGCATCAGCCTTTTTCGCCTCTTCCTTCTTTGGCTCTTCCTTCTTCGGTTCTTCCTTTTTGTCGGCAGCAGGCGGAGCGGCATCAGCTGAAAGTATTGGGTTCTCGCCATGGAAAACGCCCTTCCATTTATCGCCGTCGCGAACATAAACGCTTGCCCCGCGTGTCGGGCTCGGTATCTTCATGCTCTTTCCGTCAGGACCGGTGCAGCTTCCGTCAAATGTGCCTTTATAGCTGATCACGTAGGTGTTGTCATCAATGCGCGACATTTGCGGATCATCGAGCGACCACGTTTTGACATCGCATTTGACCTCCGAGATCATTTTCGCGATATCGGCCTTGCCGATTCGCTCGCCGCCGGTAAACTCCACAAATTTATCCGAAAGAAAGTCGTCGAAAAACTTTGCGTCACCCTTTATCCAGGCTTCGTTCGCTTTCTTATCCATAGCAAGCAACGCGTCCGCCGTCGGGGCCGCAGCCGTCGGTTTTGCCGCATTAGCATTCGCATTTGCGGTGTTGGTTGTCGTATTTGCGGCCGGCTCGCAGCCCGCCAGTCCAAATGCCGCTATAAAAAGCGCGAGTACAAAACTGATCCGTTTCATATTGGTCTCCTCGGGGTTGTTTTCAAGGTAACAGCACCACGCTCTTGTCCATCTTTATCGAGCTTTTCGCTGCCAACATACTGCTGTGTGAAATCGCCCTAAAGATTGCACCGACAAAGATCAATGTCAAGCGGCCAGCGTCCTGTCCGGACACTAAAATTGGGCGCGGGCCCGGCGGCCTACTGGCTGCCTTTAAGTCGTTCCGCTGTAAGCTTATCAGCCTGTGCCTGGGCAGCTTTGCCTTGTTCTGCGTAAATGGCTGAACGGACGGTATAATTCGTGTGGCTTCTTGGTGCAAGCCGGATAGCGATGGCAAGGTCGGCTTCGGCCTCCGGATATTTCTTCATACCGGCCTGGGCAAGTCCGCGTGCCTGGTATGCATCTGCGTCTTCGGGGACTAGTTTGATGACGGCGTCGGCGTCCTGGAAACCCTTCTTCCAATCGGTCTTGCCGTTATAGACCTGAGCGCGAAACCTAAGGACGCCGACAAGATCGGGTCTCGCCTTCAAGATCGTATTCAGGTCTTTCAAAGCTTCGTCATATTTCTCAAGAACGGTATAACATCCGGCGCGCGCGAACATCATATCGTAATCGTCAGGCCGCACGTCGATCGCCTTTGAATACCATTTGGCGGCGGTTTTAAAATCTCCTTTCGTTGCCGCTTCCTTGCCGGCCTGAACGAACTCGTCATGCGTCTGAGGCGTTGTCTGCGCGATGGCCGCGCTGAAACATAATGTAAGGCCAAGCACAATGCCGGCCGCTGCGTGAAACAAGCTGTTTTTGAATAATTTGTTTTTCATTTTGTCTCTCCAAGATCAACGAACTTGCAGAAGCCCGCGCGTGAGCAACGGCTTAACATTCACTCCGAGCGTTCTGGATTTGCAGAATCACGCGCGTGAGCAAGGGCTTAACATTCACTCCGAGCATTCCACATTGCAGAAGTTCGCACCTTATCAATTGGTCAACACTCAACTTGAGCATTAAGCCCTTGCTCACGCGCAGGCTTCTGCATCGTCTTCAAATGTTTGAACACGACTAACTAGATCCCAACCCGAAGCGAGTTCAGGATGCGGGCACGGCCAATGCGTGCGGCCATTCCGCCTTCGAAATTTGTGATGACTATCGCCGTCCAGAGTTTTCGGCCCTGGCCAAGAACTACGAAATCGGCCTGTATCACCGCGCCGGGTTTCATAACGCTTGCGGTGATGTTGTAAATGATATGTCGACCCTCGATACCGTCGATATTTATCGGAAAGCTGTCGCGCTGTTTTGCGGATAGCTGAATTCCGGCCCCATTGGCAACTCCGCGCAAAAATCCATCCAGATAAACCTTAAGCCGTTCGTCCGTCATTGGCGGCGGCTCGGTTTTGAGGACCATTTCATACACGGCGAGAATGCTGCTGCCGAACATCGCGGTTGCCAATTCTTCCCTTGAGAAATCGGGGTCGTTCGGATTCTCCGTTACCTTTGGCTCAAGCCGTTTGTCGCCGACGATGAACGATACGCCCATAGTGCCGAACGATTGCCTGATCTGATTGCCCGAATCGATCTTTACGCGAACGCTTTGCATCACGCGTTCCATATAAAGCTCGGTTTCTTTTGACGCGAGCATGTCCACGATCCATTGCGTTTCGTAGCCGTATATCGTCAGTATCTGGCGCTGGTTGACATTCTGGCCGTTTCGCCATGTTGCCTTTACGAGCCGTGCCTCAAGGCCGTCGATCAGCAATTTCTCGATTCCCTGCAGCTCAAGCTTCTGATCGGGAGCCAACGCCTGCTGCATTTCAAAATACTGTTTTGCCGAAAAATCAGGATCGTGTGCGGTCGGGAACCCGACGGTCAATTCGCGTATCTGCGTCATCGCCAGCGGCGTGTTCGATTCATAAACCTGCACCGAACCCATCGTTTTCGGCGGTCCCGGAGCGACCGGAAGATCCACAAAAAGTCCCGCACTGCCGATCGAGTAAGTCTTCCATCCGTAGATCGAGTTGATCGTCGTACGGAACGTGCGAAGAATGCGTTCGGTCGTTAGCTGATGGTCGGTGCGGTTCGGATCGATCTGAATGCTTGCGGTAA
>JADLDC010000296.1 GCA_020846885.1 Acidobacteriota bacterium
AGCGACTACGCTTCCCGGAGAAACTTAAGGAGGTCAAACTACCGAATAACCCCCTTTAAAAACGGATCTACAAACACCGGCAAACAAGGATGCTAAACCCTATTTCCACAACTTTTGACACAGACTCGCTGTTTTCTTTGATTCAGTCACATAATGGTAGGTCTCAAATACTCTTACCGAACCCAAGTAGCGCCAATAGTGGCCCTCTTTCGTTACTCCACGCCAATCCGTCCCGGTTGATGTGCGCCTGTATGAATAACTTTGGAGGCCTATGAGGGTTTCGCCGCCCGGGTTTGAGCCACCATACAAATTTCCTAAGCCGCCACGAAGCCATGAAGTTTTCCCATCCGTTTTGATACCGATTAGATGATAGATGTAATCGGTATCGACGCCGGATTTGTACTTTAGTTTCTTTGGGACTGTGAGCTTGAGATACTTTCCGACGAATCTGCTGTCTTCAGCTTTTTTAACGCTGCATTTAGGAAATTCCCATCGGGTGTGGTCTTTTTCCGGCGCGAGAACAATGTCGAGAGTCAAATTTGAACGATCCAAGACGAAAGGTTTAGGAACAAACCCGATCTTATCCAAGACGAGAACCTTGTGGTAGTGAACCAGAGTGTCAGACGCGATTCTGAAGTAGCCGTTTTCATCGGTTCTGCCAAAGTCGTCGATGAACACATCTTTTATCGGTTCACCACTGGACGTTTTTACATAGCCTTGGATTTCTACAACTTGGGCCATCCCGGCTGGCACGGCGACCGAAAGTGTAAGCACAACAAATAGGAGGAAATTCTTCATAGAACAAGTCGATCGTCACTAACCCATTCGCTTTGATTAAAAATAAGGAGAAGCTCATTTCCTCTTACTCCATCCAAAAACACTTCCTCCATCCGCTAACTTCCCGGACAAGATCTCATTTGCCAGCGGCTGTTTGATCTTGTCGTGAATCAATCTGCACATAGGTCGGGCGCCGCATCAGGCAATCTCGGCCACAAGTGGATTTGGTGCCGGGGCGCCCCGGAGTAGGCCTTCGGTGCTTAGGTCTTCGTCAATTTCTTCCCAGTGGATGCCATAGCCGCCGCCGCTGATCTGCCAGTTTTTGCGCTGTTTGGCGGTTGCGTTCAACAGACGTGGATACCAGACAAGAGGCACGCTGATGGTTCTGCCGTCCATAAGGCGAACGCTCAGTTCGTCCTCGTTAACCTTTACGTCCGCGACCCGTTCATCGGTTGCTGCTGCCAAAATACCCATACCAAGCCTCCAACAAATTCTGTCTATTCTCTCAAACTATCACCTCGATCCTCCGCAAGTCGCGCGCATTGAAACCGCGATTGCGTGCAAGCGAAACCGGACTCAACCAGAACTTGGCCGACAACCTGTCGCGGTCAATGTGAACATGCGGTGGTTCATTCGGTTCATGGCTGAAAAAGTAAAGGCGATAAGCTTCATATCTTAAAATCGTCGGCATAGTTGAAGAGCGAACGATCTAGTTTCAATAATTCAGTCTAATCAAAGATAAGCTGCAATCCGTTCTCATCTGATTCAACCAGCACGCTTCCCCCGTTTGCCAATTTCCCGAATAAGATCTCATTTGCCAGCGGCTGTTTGACACGATCGTGGATCAATCTAGACATCGGGCGGGCGCCGTAGCGGGGGTCGAAGCCGTGGGTGGCTAACCATTCGCGGGCGGAGTCGGTCAACTGGACCAGGACGCGTTTTTCGGCTAGTTGGCCGTTTAGTTCTTTGATGAACTTATCGACAATGAGTTTGATGTTGTCGATATCGAGCGGTTTGAAGGCAACCCAGGCGTCGAGGCGGTTGCGGAATTCGGGGGTGAAGGTGCGTTCGATCACGCCTTTGGCGTTGCCCTTTGTCGAGGCCGCGTTGCGGAAACCGACGCCGCCGGAGGACAATTCCCTCGCACCGGCGTTGGTGGTCATTATCAAAATAACATTGCGGAAATCGGCCTTCTTGCCGTTGTTGTCGGTCAGCGTGGCGTTGTCCATCACCTGCAGCAGCAGGTTGAACAGGTTCGGGTGCGCCTTTTCTATTTCGTCGAGCACGAGCACGGCATGCGGCGTTCGCATTATCGCCTCGGTCAGCAAACCGCCCTGGTCGAAGCCGACGTAGCCCGGCGGCGCGCCGATAAGCCGCGAGACCGTGTGCGGCTCGGCGTATTCGCTCATATCGAATCGAATAAATTCAACACCTAAAATCTCCGCAAGCTGTTTTGAAACTTCGGTCTTGCCAACGCCTGTCGGGCCCGAAAAAAGGAACGAGCCGACCGGTTTGGTCTGATGGCCCAATCCTGCACGCGAGATCTGGATCGCATCCACGACCGCGTCGATCGCATCGTCCTGGCCAAAGATAGTCTTTTTGATGTCGGGCCGCAGGTCTTTAAGCCGCGTCTTTTCATCCGCGACCACCGTCTTTGGCGGAATTTTGGCCATCCGCGCGATCGTGTTTTCAACCATCTGCACGGACACGCGTTTCGGCCGCTTGCTCGCGGGCATCAGCTTGACCGAAGCGCCGACCTCATCGATCACGTCTATCGCCTTGTCCGGCAAAAAGCGGTCATTGATATATTTGCCGGCAAGTTCCGACGCGGTTTTCAACGACTCATCCGTGTATCGGACGCCGTGATGCTGCTCGTAAAACTTCTTAAGGCCTTTCAAGATCTGATAGGTCTCGTCGATCGTCGGCTCGCCGATGTCGATCTTTTGGAACCGGCGTGCTAACGCCCGGTCGCGATCGAAAGCGGCCTTGTATTCGGCGAACGTCGTTGAGCCAATGCATCGCAATTCGCCCGCCGCCAACGCCGGTTTCAAGATGTTCGAAGCATCCATCGATCCGCCCGAAACCGATCCGGCACCGACGATCGTATGAATTTCGTCGATAAAAAGAATCGCGTTCTCTTCTTTTTTGAGGTCGGTGATAATCGCCTTAAACCGCTGCTCAAAATCGCCCCGGTATCGCGTCCCGGCCAGCACAGCTCCCATGTCGAGAGCGAAAACCTTCGCGCCCTGCAATACCTCAGGCACGTCGCCTTCGCTTATTTTCAGCGCCAACCCTTCTGCCAAAGCGGTCTTGCCAACGCCAGGCTCACCAACATAAAGCGGGTTATTCTTTTTACGGCGGCACAATACCTGTATCGTCCGTTCTATCTCAGCCGCGCGGCCTACGATCGGATCTATTTCTCCGTTCGCAGCCTTTTCGACCAGTTCGACTGTAAAGCTCTCAAGCGGCTTTTTGCGTTCCTGCATGCCGCCGCCGCCAAATTCTTCGTCATCAAAATCGCCAGGCATTGGGCCGGGGAATTCGCCCATATCCGCTTTCGAAATGCCGTGCGAGATATAGTTCAAAATATCCAGTCGCGTCACGCCCTGCTGCAGTAGAAGATAAACGGCGTATGACCGTTCGGCCTGATAAAGCGCCGCAAGGATATTGCCGCCGTCCACTGCTTCCTGGCCGCTGCCCTGTGCCTGGAGCATTGCGTATTGGATGGTTGACTGAAATGTCGAGGTCAACTCCGGCATATGCTTGGCCGTGTCCGGCATTTTCTCAAGCACTTCGCGGAAATATTCTTCCAGCAGATGCCCCACATCTTCCAATTTCGCACCGCAATGGTACAAAATGTCCCGCGCGGAACTATCTTCAAGCAGGGCGTAGAGCAAATGCTCAAGCGTGACAAACTCATGCCTGTGCTTCACCGCCTGATCAACGGCAAGGCTTAATGTCGCTTCTAGCTCCTTGGTCAGCATCTCAATAGAATTCTATCAGGTTTATACGATTTCCAAACACCTCAAGCGGCGTCCAATACGCGAGCCCCGTCACGGCACACGGCGGAAACATAGGTTTTGTATTTGATGCCGGTTTGGCGATAGACGCTGTGCATTGCTTTTTCGACCGACCGGGCCGTTACTTCGGTTTCGCTGAGCATGAACATCGACGGCCCGGAACCCGAAATGCCGCCGCCAAGTGAGCCGGCCGCCATGCTCGCCGATTTGATCTCATCCAGATGCGGGATCAGAGATCTTCGCACAGGCTCGACGATCAGATCTTCCATCGAGCGTGATATGAGGCCGTAGTCGCCAGCGGCAAGCCCCGCGACCAGCGATCCGACATTGCTCCATTGCCTAATGGCGGTTTTTAGCGGAACCTGGGCAGGGAGGATCGAACGGGCTTCTGCCGTCTTGACCTCAACCTGCGGATGAATGATAGTTGCCCACAGCGGCGGATGTTCCAATCCTACAATATCCACCGGATCGACCGACCGGACCAGCGTAAAACCGCCGTAAACGCCGGGAGCGACGTTGTCGGCATGTCGTGATCCGGAAGCCAGGGTCTCGCCTTCCAGAGCAAGATCGACTAGTTCTAACTGCGAGAACCGATCATCCAGAAGCCTATTCATCCCGACCGCGGTACCTACCGCACTAGCGGAACTGGAGCCAATACCGCTGCCGGGCATGATGTGCTTTGTTATTTCGATCTCAACGCCGAAATCGACGTCGGCCCGTTCCAGCATTGCCGCCGCGACGACGCCTGCCATATTTTGCCTGGGATCAGTAGTAAGATTGAATTCGTCATTGTGAGTGATGCGGATGCCGGGTTCAGCGGTCCGGCGAACGAGCATCTCGTCAAAGGGCTCGCTCAGGGCAAATCCCAAACAATCGAACCCACATACGACATTCGCCACCGTTGCCGGCGTTATGACGCGAACTTCTTGCATAAATTTCCATTATCCCGGCGGAACGTATTATCATTAAAAACCGCCGAACTGCAGGCGGCCCTCGCGGAAGAACA
>JADLDC010000297.1 GCA_020846885.1 Acidobacteriota bacterium
CGGGCAACGGGTGTCCCGTCGATCTTTGAAACCACGTACGACGGATTGAAGAAATATCCGGTGAACATTCCAACTATCGGTATCTCGCCGGCGAATGAGTCCACCACCTTTACCCAACCGTTCTCTTCCTGGATATTGAACAAGTGGTTAGACGAGCCGTCGAATATCTCGTAATTTGCCTTCCAGATGGACCGCATCCCTTTGCGGCGGATCGAACCAAGCCTTCGCCCCGAATTGTCGGTAAATCCGTAGTTCGCTGAAAAGTCCAGTATCCGGTCCGATTTGATGTTAAAACGGAGCTGCGTCTGCCTTTCGTCAGCAAAGATGTTGATGTCTTCCTTTAGCTTGAACATCTTTTGCTTCACGTAACCGATGAGGTTCCCGTTTGCGTCGCGCACATAGATCTGGCTGGCCAGGGCAAGCAGTTTGAAAGAAAGTTCGATGGGATAGTTCAATGTTTTGTCCTCGCTTATGGTGGTTTAGAGCGAATGATCTAGTTTATCTTATTTTCGACCGGGTCACGCGGTTTCCTCTCCGACGCAGCGCCGCGGTACACGAGCCGAAAGGCCGCACGTTATCTCGTACGAAATGGTCCCGGCCGCGGCCGCAACGTCTTCCGCGGATATGGAACTGGCGCCGTCCGAGCCTATCAGGATAACCGCATCGCCTTCTGAGGCGTCCGGAACCGCCGTTAGGTCAAGGGTCACCCAGTCCATCGAAACTCGCCCAATGACCGGCACAATGCATCCGTTGACGATCGCCCGCCCGCGGCCGGCGAGGCTGCGGCAGAATCCGTCACCGTAGCCGATCGGGATCGTACCTATCAAGGATTCGCGGGTCGCAACGAAAGTTCTTCTGTATCCAATGCTGGTGCCGGCTGCGATACGCTTTATCTGGGCGATCTGTGTGTGCAGCGACAGGACGGGCCGCAGTTCGGGTTTTGCTATCCCCGGCGGAAGGACATCGCCGCTAAGGCCGTATAGGACGCCGCCCAAACGGACCATGTCGGCCCGGGACGCCGGGCGTGCGACCGCTCCCGGCGAGTTCGCAAGATCGATAAATGCCGGCCGAATTCCACGGTCGCGGAATGCCGTAACCGCCTGATCGAATTTGGCCATCTGGTCAGCGGTGAATTGATCTTCGTTAAGGTCGTCAGCCGCCGCAAAATGGGTCATCAGGGCCTCGGCCTTAAGATTGCCCAGTGCCCGCAGCCGGTCTGCGAACTCACCGATTTGGCCAAACGGTACGCCGACGCGGCCCATTCCGGTATCGATCTTGATATGAACGGCGGCCGGCTTGCCTCGTTCCGAGGCGGCCTTGTCTATGCGTTCGGCTGATTCAATTGAAAATAGAGCGGGCGTGACCTGGGCGCTCAGTCCCGCCATCTCCTGGCCCGGATAGAAGCCGCCGAGGCAAAGGATGGGTTTTGAAACGCCGGATCCGCGCAGCTCCAGGGCCTCTTCCAGCGTAGCAACAGCGAACCATTCAACGCCTTCCCGCTCAAGCCGCCTTGAACATTCTACGGCCCCGTGCCCGTAGCCGTTCGCTTTGAGCATGGCCATGCACCGGACATGCTCTCCGATAAACCTCCGGACAGAGCGTATGTTGAAAGCGAGGTTGTCAAGATCGATCCTCGCGTATGTGGGCCTTGACAGTGTTGATTCCAGCATTCTGGCAGGTGGTCAGTAAAGGTATTACTTTAACTGTCGGCCGCCCGACACTTAAAGTAATTTCTAAAGTGGAATATTGCCGTGTTTTTTCTTTGGATTAGTATCGACCTTGTTTTTCAGAAGAGAAAGTGCCCGAATAAGCTTTGGCCGCGTCGATGCAGGCTCGATCACTTCATCAATGAATCCGCGCTCGGCCGCGACGTATGGATTTGCAAATTTTTCAGTGAAACCGTCCACCAGACGCTTGCGCGTTTCTTCGGGATTTGTCGTATCCGCCAGATCCTTGCGATACAGGAGCCCTACGGCGCCTTCCGCTCCCATCACCGCGATCTCGGCCGTAGGGAAGGCAAAATTGATATCGGTACGAATGTGTTTTGACGCCATAACACAATATGCCCCGCCGTATGCTTTTCGTGTTATTACCGTTATCTTTGGCACGGTTGCCTCGGCAAACGCGAAAAGGAGCTTGGCCCCGTGTCTGATAATACCGAAATGCTCCTGATTCACGCCCGGCAAAAACCCGGGCACGTCCTCAAACGTTATGAGCGGAATATTGAAACAATCGCAAAATCGCACAAATCTTGCTGCTTTTACTGAGGCATCGATGTCTAACACACCGGCCAGGAACGCTGGCTGATTGGCAACGATCCCGACCGAATGTCCTCCAAGCCTCGCAAATCCGATCACGATATTCTGAGCATAATGCTCCTGGACCTCAAAGAAATAGCCGTCATCGACGACCGAATGGATAATATCGCGAATATCGTACGGTTGGTTCGATGATTCCGGCACCATGGTATTCAGGGCCGGATCCATTCTGTCCGAAGGGTCGTTCGTCGCCGCGAAAGGCGGGTCATCCACGTTGTTCGACGGAATGAACGAAAGCAACTCGCGGGTAAGGCGAAGGGCATGCTCATCCGAGTCAGCGGCAAAATGGGCAACGCCGGATCGGGCGTTATGCGTCATGGCACCGCCCAATTCTTCTTTTGTCACCGTTTCGTGCGTGACGGTCTTTATCACGTCGGGGCCCGTGATGAACATATACGACGTGTCCTTGACCATCACGTTAAAATCCGTGATCGCAGGCGAATAGACAGCACCGCCGGCGCACGGGCCCATGATGCAGCTTATCTGCGGTATTACGCCGCTTGCTAAAGTATTACGTAAGAAAATATCGGCGTATCCGCCAAGGCTGACGACGCCTTCCTGGATCCGCGCCCCGCCTGAATCGTTCAGGCCGATCACAGGAGCACCGGTCTTCATCGCCAGGTCCATTATTTTGCAGATCTTTTCAGCATGTGTTTCCGAAAGCGATCCGCCAAATACCGTAAAATCCTGTGCAAAAACGAAAACCTCGCGCCCATCGACAAGCCCGTGTCCGGTCACAACGCCATCGCCGGGAAATTTCTGTTCATCCAGGCCAAAGTCCTTGGACCGATGGACGACGAACTTGTCAAATTCTTCAAAGCTGCCTTCGTCGAGGAAAAAATCGATCCGTTCGCGTGCCGTCAGCCTGCCGCCGGCCTTTTGCTTATCCTGCCTCGCGACACCGCCGCCCTCTTCGGCCAGAAGCGAGCGTTCCTTTAATCTTTCGAGTTTGCTTTGCACACGGGTTTCGGGTTTCATAAACGTTAGGTAATTTTAGCGTAATCCTGTTGTACTGCAAGGCGTGTGCGGCATTCCGACGCGAAGCGGAAGCGAAACAGGACCAGTAGCCAATGAGCGAGCCTATCATCATCACAAGCCGCACCAACCCTCGACTTGTCCGCATCCGAAAGGTCCGCGACGGCAAGGTGCCGGGCGAAATTTTTGTTGAAGGCCGCCGCGTGGTTGAGGAAGTGATCCGTTCGTCAACGCGGCTGATCGAATGCGTGATGTCGGACGAATTTGCCGAGAGCGAGTTCGGCGGCCAGGTCCGGAACCGACTGCATGGCGATGGCGTACCGGTGTTAACTGTTTCAGACAGCCTGTTCAAGTCGGTATCGGATACTGTTCATTCGCAAGGAGTTGCGTTGATCGCGGCGCGGCCCCGGACGGGACGGGACGAGATCGAGAAGGTGATCGCAAAAGCCCGGCAGGCACTGATCATTTGCCTTTCGGCTGCCAACGATCCGTCGAATGTCGGCGCCGTTCTTCGTACCGCGGAAGCGGCCGGTGCTGCCGCCGTGATCCTTTCAAAAGGCTCAGCGGACGCGTTCTCGTCAAAGGCAATTCGCTCGGGGATGGGTTCGAATGTCCGCGTTCCCGTATGGGAGAACGCCGATATCGCGGATGTCATAAAATGGGCACGCGAACACCGAATTCGTGTGATCGCGGCGGATGGGGAAGCAGAACAAAAATACGCGGCGATCGACTGGCGCAGGCCAAGCATGATCATCTTTGGCTCCGAGGCGCACGGCCTTGAACGAAAATTCCTCGAAATGGCAGACGAAGTCGTTACGATCCCAATGAAAAACGGCGTGGAAAGCCTGAACCTTGCGGTCTCGGCGGGAATTATTTTATTTGAAGCAGTGCGGCAACATTCCTGATATTTTTACCTGACGATCGGAGACGCGTTAACGGCAACGTTCGCGTTGGTGTTCGATTGGGCCGCCAGATTTGCCGCGTCGATCTGTTTTTTCAGCAGTTCCCGGGCCTCAAAGCTGTCGATGATAGCCAGGGCCATCATTATCTCGTTGGACATTGTTTTTATGTTGTCCTTTTCCTGCACATTAAGGAGAAGAACGCGGGCTTGCTCATAGGCCCGCCTCGCCTCGACAGGCTTGTTCGTGAGCAGCAGCGCTCGCCCCAGCCAGAAAAAATCGCCTGCCTCCTGTGGTGA
>JADLDC010000298.1 GCA_020846885.1 Acidobacteriota bacterium
AATGTAAAGTTTGCTCCGTTTCATATCGCAAAATCATCCTTGCGTGTTAGAATCGGGTTTCTTGAATCACGATGTTCACAAGCAGATCGCAGTTAAAATAACATAGTTTTCAGATGAATAATATCGGGCAGGCGGCTGCATTCTACGATCTTGAAGGAACTTTGGTAAGCACAAACCTTGTGCATACGCTGGCGTTTTATGCGAAACGGCAGCAAGGTTTGTGGCAAACGGCGAAGAAATCGGTGGGAACGCTGGCCAAGCTGCCGTTCTTTGGGGTCACCGATCTTTATTCGCGAAATGTTTTTAACGAAGTGTTCTTTCGCAGCTATGAAGGCTTTTCGCACGACCGGCTGCGGTATTTTTCGGACGAACTTTTCGAGGAAGTTTTGAAGCCCGCGATCTTTCCGGGAACTTCTGAACTGATCGCCCAAGGCAAAAAGATCGGCCAGCGGCAGGTGGTGCTGACCGGGGCATTGGATTTCACAATTGACCGGCTGATGGAGTATCTCGGCATCGACGATTATGTCGCGAACCGGCTTGAATTCGTGAACGGCTATGCGACCGGCCGCGTGCTGCCGCCGGTCATGGCATCGGCTACGAAGGCGAAATGGATACGTGAATATGCCGAGCGCGAGAATATTAATTTGTCCGAATCTTACGCTTACTCCGATTCGATCTCCGATCTGCCGATGCTTTCGATCGTCGGCCATCCGGTTGCGGTGTGTCCTGATTTTAGGTTGAAGCAAACCGCAAGGCAGCACGATTGGGCGATTTTGGATCTGAAATAGCTCCGTGTCCTTTGTGGTGAAGTCAAACCCTCAACACAAAGAGCACGAAGGTGAAGACGCAAAGAACGCGAAGGACCGCGCAGGATCTGGTTTGATGAGAAATTTTACGATCTATAAATATTTTGCGGCATTGATCGTGTTCACGGTCGCGGTGTCTGCTCAGGTCGGTGTTGGAAAGAGGAATGCAGTTTCGTCGGGCCCCGAATCTAAGATGTTCGACGCGGCCCGGCTGCTGCGGGACGTTCAGACGCTTTCGGCAGACGACATGGAAGGCCGTTCGGCGGACAGGCCGGCGATGCAGAAGGCCCGCGATTATGTCGAAACGCGATTCAAGGAATCGGGGATCCAGCCGTTCGGTTCCAGCTATCAGCAGAATTTCGATATTAAATTGCGTGGGACGACGGATGTCTTGAAAGGAGTTAATTTCGTCGGACAGATCAAAGGAAAGAAAACACCTGATAAGTACATTATTGTTACCGCTCATTATGATCACGTAGGCATCAATCGGGGCGAGATCTACAACGGCGCAGACGATAACGCATCGGGAACGGCCGCCTTGTTTGCGATCGCGTCGTATTTCAAGAACCACCAGCCGAAACATTCGCTGATCTTTGTCGCATTTGACGCGGAAGAAAAAGGCCTGGTCGGTTCGCGGTATTTTGTTGCAAATTTGCCGGTAAAAAAGGAATCGGTCCTGTTGAATATCAACATGGACATGATCTCGCGGAACGATAAAGGCGAGCTTTATGCGACAGGAACATTTCAAAACCCGCAGCTGAAACCGGTGCTCGAAGCGGTGCAGAAAAAGGCCGGCGTGAAACTGCTTCTCGGCCATGACGACCCAAAACTCGGCCGCGACGATTGGACAAATCAATCAGACCAGGGTTCGTTCCACCGAGAAAAGATCCCGTTCATCTATTTCGGCGTCGAAGACCACAAAGACTACCACCGCCCAACCGACGATTTCGCAAACATCCAGCCGGAATTTTATGTCCGGGCGGTCGAGACAATAATCGAGGCGATAAGGGAACTAGACAAAAGCAATCCGAATAACGTATCGAATTAAAGGATCTAACGATGCCATACAACATCAAAGAGGCGAGAAAGAACATCGACTTGATCTTGGATCTTGCAGAAGACGGAAAACCGCAGGTTATCAGGCGTGGCTACAAGGAAGTAGCCGTCGTCGTCTCGCTCGAAGATTGGAACAATTTGTGCGAACGACACGCAGAATACGACCGTTCGCTCGGCGATCAAGGTCCTTCGGACCAAATATAAGTAGGAGGTTCTATGCAATTAACGACAAGCGAAGTTATCGAAGCCATTCGCACCCTGCCGAGCGCGGAGCGTGAAAAGATCAGGCGTACTCTTGAAATAGAAAAACAAACTCAAGACGCTCGTGTGCAGGAGGAGATCGGGCAATATATGCTCTCGAGAAAGTGGATCGAAGAGCACAAGGAAGAATTTCTTGGGCAATGGGTGTGTCTTGAAGGCGATAAGCTGATCGCTTCCGGATCGGACGCTCTGGAAGTCAACAAACGGGCCAGAGAAGCCGGGATCGAATCGCCGTTTATTGTTCAGATAATTGACGAGCCTAAGAATTTTACGGGAGCGTGGCTTTGATGGCTGACAATCTGGAATTTGAAAAGTCGTTCGAATACAACACGACCGAGAGCGGCATTGTCATTCCAATAGGCCTTTCGTTGTTGGGCGTTAGTACCCGATTCGATGCGAAGATCGACACTGGTTCTCAATTCTGCATATTCAGGCGCAAGCACGCTGAACTGCTGGGGCTTGATGTCGAAACCGGAATGCCGCTAAGAATGATGACAGCAACAGGCCATTTTGACACTTTCGGGCATACTGTCGATCTGACCTTTCTTGGACTAATGACAACGTCAACAGTTTACTTTGCCGCCGAAGATAGCTTCTATCTCAACATCCTCGGTCGGCAAGGCTGGCTCGACCGGGTGAAACTCGGGCTGATCGACTACGAAGGGAAGCTCTTGTTGAGTTCTTACGGAGAATAAGTGCGGGCGGTCGGTTTGACCGTCGGGGACAAGGACTACCACCGCTCGACGGACGATTTCGCGAGCATTCAGCCGGAGTTTTGCGTGAGGGCGGTTGAGACGCTTATAGATGCGGTACGCGAGTTAGATAGGGACATCTAGCACAGAGAAGACTCTCACTTAAGGACGATATGGACTACATGCCGCTCACACAGACGCTTACGGGCGGCCTCCTTGCACTAACAGGTGCGTTCGGAGCAACTTGGTTTACGCAATGGTTACGCAAGCGAACTGAGCGTAAAAACATTGAATCGGCTTTCTATGGCGAAATATCCTCGCTTCTGAGAATCATCGAACTTCGAGGATACATATCTGCTCTGGAGCAAGACTTGGAGGACATGCAGAGTAGCCCGACGCTAACGAGTTTTACGCACTTCAAGGTGACAAAGAGCTACTTTAGAGTATACGAGAACAACGTTGGTAAAATAGGTTTACTCACTGAGCCTCTTCCCGAAAAAATAATTTCGTTCTACACGCTCGTTTTTTCTGCTTTGGAAGATATTGACGAAATGAATGAAGCCGATTTCAGTGGTTCAAACTCCGACGTAAAAGGAACGATTGAAGAGCTTTTGCAGATTGCGCGGGAAGTGCGTTCTGTGGGAAATGAAATTCTGTCAACGATTAAGAATGAACCGAACGCGAATCCGAATAATCTCCTAAATTCAACGAAAGACGAAAAGGCTTAAGTCATATGGCACTAGCACTACGACGCAAGACGCACGAATCGATCGTGTATATTGACAAGGACTCGGCGCCGCGGATCATGCCGAATGGGGAGGATTTTATCCTTGAGGACATTCCGGTGGGGACGCGGGTTATTTATCCGAATCCGCCGATCAAGGGTTTGCCTAACCGCGAGGCGGCGATCAGGTATGCGGTGAATCATCCGCTGGAGATGGAGCCGCTTTATGCGCTGCTTGAGCCGGGAATGCGGGTGACGATAGCGATGGACGACATCTCGCTGCCGCTGCCGCCGATGGCTTTGCCGGACATGCGGCAGACGATGCTGGAGGTCGTGCTGGATATGTGCGCGGCGAACGGCGTGGACGACATTCATTTGATAATCGCCAACAGCCTGCATCGGAAGATGACGGCGTGGGAAATGAAACGCTGTGTCGGTTCTGCGATCTTTGATGAATATTACCCCGACCGCTATTACAACCACGACGCCGAGGACGACGACGGCCTGGTCACGCTCGGCCACACGCGGCACAACGAGCCGCTGCGTGTGAATAAGCGCGCGATCGAGAGCGACCTTTTGATCTACCTGAACATCAACCTCGTCCCGATGGACGGCGGGCATAAATCTGTCGCTGTCGGTTTGTGCGATTACGAATCTTTGCGGGCGCATCATGAGCCGCAGACGATCAGGGATTCGGATTCTTACATGGACCCGCCGAGATCGGTGCTCAATCATAAAGTGATTCGGCTCGGTAAGTTGGTCGATGAAAACTGCAAGGTTTTCCATATCGAAACCGCGCTGAACAACAAAATGTTCACCGAGGGTTACGACATCCTTACCCGTAACGAGGACGAGTTCTCGTTTATGGACAGGATGAAATGGGAGGCGATGAAGCGGACGTTCTCGAAGCTGCCGCGCGGTGCTCGGCGGAAGATGCTGCACGCCATTCCGGCGCAGTATGAATTGATCGGATGCTACGCCGGTTTGACCGAGCCGGTGCATGAAAAGATACTCGAACTCAATTACCGGCAATACGAAATTCCGGTAAAAGGCCAGTGCGATATTTTGATCTCCGGCATTCCGGATATCTCGCCTTACAACGTCTATTCGGCGTTAAACCCGCTGCTGGTGCAGGTGATGGCGCTTGGGTATCACTTTAATATGTACCGCAACAAGCCGCTCTTGCGAAAAGGGGGCGTGATGGTGATAACGCATCCGTGCTTTGATGAGTTTGACCATAATTTCCACCCGTCGTATATCGAATTTTTCCACCGGCTGCTGCCGGAATCGCGCGATGCGTTTTATCTTCGCGAAAAATACGAACGCGAATTTGCCACCAACCCGGCCTACGTCGAAATGTATCGCCGCGGCAACGCCTATCACGGCGCCCACCCGTTCTTCATGTGGTACTGGGGCGAAAACGGCCGCCAGCACGTAGGCAAAGTAATAGTAGCCGGTGCCGAAAACGCCCACGTCCCCGAAATGCTAGGCTGGGAACGCGCCGACAACCTGACCGAAGCCATCGCCATGGCCCGGTCGTATATGGGCCGAAATGCAGAGATAACCATGCTCCACCAGCCTGTGATCGGGTTGTGTAATGTGACGGATTGATTGGATGCGGTGCCAAGTTGGCACCTCAAAGCTTGTGGTCGCAATTTGCGACCACGTGAACGTCGAGGAAGCGGTTTGAAGTCACAAACTGTGACTTCAAAGTGCAATTGACTTAGCAAGTATGTCGATATTTTTAAGCAGATTAGTTGTCCTAGCCGTCGTGGTTCTTGTCTTGTGGAACGTGTCTGCCGTTGGACAAACGAATGAGATCGAGGCGGCACAAAAGGTTGTCACAGACGCAGAAAGGTACTTTCGCGCGGGCGAACAAAAGTGGAAAGAAAATAAGTATTCGGAAGCTAAAGGACTTTTCGATAAGGCCGTTGAGGTTTACTTATACTCCAGCTTAAAGTCGGATAAAGAAAATGGGCTACAGACGGCCTACTTAGATCTGATTGACCGGGTTTTCACATTGGAATCAAAGTTAAGAGAGCCCAAGAATCAAAGTCTTTCTCAAATTCCCAAACCGCAGCCTTACTGTCCCCAAGCGGAGGAAGTTAACGCTGAGGTCACCAAACTAAGTCTCAATGCAATTGAAAGCTATAAAGCGGGTGATTACGAGAAGACACTCACAATATTGCGGCAGCTACTGGCGAACGAGCCAATGAATGCTAATGCCTACCTAATCTTAGGCAAAATCCACGTTCAGCGAAAAGATATAGACCAGGCAATAAGCTCTTTCAAAACAGCACTCTTTTGGGATAACAGGTTACTGGAAGCGCACTTGATGTTAGGAAGGATCTACTATCACCGTGGCGATACTATTCAAGCAAGGAACTACGCGGTAAGAGCTGGTGAGGTTGATTCTAACGACAAAAGGACCCTTACGTTATCTCAGCTGACCAACGGAAACGCGTCCGTTGACTCGAAGAACATACTGGAAAACGACTCCTCATTTTTCACCAATCTCCAAAAGAAATTAGCAGGAGAATTGCAATGGGGCGAGATGTCTAGCCGAGATGTGGCGCTAGTTATGCCCTTTCAAACCGATTCTGCATTGGATGTTCTCGGGCACGACTTCGCTTACGTTCTAAGTCTTCTTTTGCCCGCTTCGAAGGTGTGCGTGATTAGGAGCGAAGACCGAGAACGCGTGTTTGATCAATACGGTGTCGATTCGGAAGAAACTCTTACATTAGCCTCACAACTAAAAATCGGGCTTACATCCGGATCAAACCTGTTAGTGGTCGGAGACTACGTAAAGGATGCTAAAGGCGTGATTGAAGTCCATGCGAGAATCATCCGTGTAGTTGACGGACGATATCAGAGCGAGGCGCTTCTGGATGGTAGAAGCATTACAAGGGAAGTCATTCTTAAAGATTCCCTGCAAGATCTCCGCACTATTCAGGGCAAGGTCGCATACCAAATCCTCTACCAGCTTGATAAAGCGAATTTAAAAGTGTCGCAGGGTCAGCTGATCGATAGCGCAACTAAGATTGCCTTGCCTAAAAGGCTAGGCGGCGTGGCAAATCGCAATCCCGATTTTTCGGTGATTAATAGCTTAAGGAAAACAGGATGCGAAGAAAACTTGGCCGACAAAGTTGAATTGCGCGGTCTTCGATTAGGAATGACGATCGTGGATGTACTTAAGCTAATTCCAAATGCCGCAGTAACCACTTCTAACTTCGAGAAAACTGTCCTACTTGACTTCCAAGCTAAGGCTCCGGTCCCAAGATTTAAGGATGTACAGGCACTGGGGCTCCGCTTTTTCGAAAACCAACTTTATTCAATTGCGATTGTGTATGACGCTGCTATCAAATGGTCGAGCATAAACGAATTTGCGTCTCACATTGAGAAAACCTTGGCGTTGCCGAGTACACGAAGTGGCGGGTATACGTTCGACGGACGATATCTGTTCTGTGGCAATCATCAACTAAAGATAATGTTGGCCGGTCGTGAATCAGGCGCAATACATTTTTTTGATGCGACGGTTCCTCAAAGGATTAATTTGAAAATCGCCGAACAGGAAAAAAGTAAAAATCAGAAGCTAGCCGAAGAAGAGAAGAGAAAGCAACAGGCCGAAGAACAGAAGAAAAAAGCATTCAAGCCTTAGAAAGTCGGAATCAATAATGAAACTTTCACCAACAGAGATATTCAAAGGCAAAAAGATCTTCTTCATCGGAGGAACGGGATTCGTCGGCAAGGTCACGTTGTCGATGCTGCTGCATAACTTTCCGGATATCGGGAAGGTGTATGCGACGGTGCGGGCGCGTGATGAGAATGAGTCGAGGACGAGATTCTGGACGAGTATTGTGACGAGTCCGACGTTCGATCCGCTGCGCGAGAAATACGGCGAAGGATTTGAAGATTTTATTAAGTCCAAGGTCGTGCCGGTGAATGGGGATGTCGGGAACGAGTTTTTGGGGCTCGATGAAAAAGACGCGAAGAAGATAATGAAGGACACCGACATCATTATCAATGGTGCCGGGAATGTGACGTTTAATCCGCCGCTGGAATCGGCGTTGCGGACGAATGTTGTCGGGTCGAACAACATTATCAAGATGGCGCGGATGATGAAGAAGCCGCGGCTTGTGCATGTTTCGACTTGTTTTGTGGCGGGCAAGCGGAGCGGTGCGATCTGGGAAAACGAGCCGGTTGTTGGGTATTTTCCGCGGAAGCGTGAACTGATCGGGACGACGTTTGACGTAAATCGTGAGGTCGAGGACTGCGCACGTTTGAGCGAGCAGGCGAGGCAGGAAGCAGATGACGCGGTACAGATAGCAAAGTTTCGTGAGGCCGCTCGGAATCGGTTTATTGAAGAAGGCCGCGACCCGGATGATGAGTCAGAATTGAAATCTGCCATATTCCGCGAACGCAAAATGTGGATCCGCGAGCGGACAACCGAACTCGGAGCCGAGCGTGCGGAATATTGGGGCTGGACAAATATTTATACATATTCGAAATCGCTTGCGGAACAAATAATTGCACAGCAGGACGACATCGTAAAAGTTCTCGTGCGTCCGTCGATCGTCGAATCGTCGAATCAATATCCGTTTGCCGGCTGGAACGAAGGATTTACGACAACCGCTCCGCTCATTCTGATCGCCCTGCGCGGCCAGCCGATAATTCCGGTAAACGAAAAGCTGATCTTAGATGTAATCCCGGTCGATATGGTTTCGGGCGCGATTCTGGCGGCGGCGATGAACGCGTTGGTTGATGACAATCCGCCGCTCGTGTTTCAGGCGTCGTCGGGTGATTCGAATCCGAACGATATGAAGCGGATCGTCGGGCTTGTCGGCCTCTACAAACGTCGGCATTTTGACGAAAAGGAAACGGGAAACAAGTTCGTAAACAAATTGGCCGGAATGGTTGAAACGCAGACCGTCAAACAGCGAACGTACGAGCTGACCTCGGCGCCGATGCTGAATAAATTGGCAAAACGCGCCGACGATCTGATGGACCGCGCCACTCCGCGTTGGGGCGGCGGACGGATCGGGAACATTATTTCCGATCTGAAAAAGACGACCGAAGATTTCAAACGCACAACGCAGGAAACGATGGATGCGTTTGCGATGTTCAAGCCGTTCATGATCGATAACGAATATCTTTATCGGTCGGACAATGTTCGGGCGTTGATGTCGATCGTCAAAGAGAAGGAAAAACATCTTTTGCCTTGGTATCCGGAAAAGCTGGATTGGTACGACTATTGGCTGAATGTCCATTTTCCCGGAATGCGGAAATGGGTGCTGCCGACGCTTGAGGAAGAGTTGAAGCTGCAGGAAAAGCGCTCGCACACTTATCGCGATCTGCTCGATCTTTTTGATACGTCGGTCAAACGATTCCCGACGCGCGTTGCAATGCGCATCGAGCGGAACGGGCGTAAGGAGCAATATACTTTCGAGGATGTCCGCGAGCTGACTTTGCGTGCGGCCGGGTTTTTTGCGGCGAACGGAATAGGGCAAAGTCCGACAAACTTAAGCGTGTCGAGCAGGCCTCAGAAGAATTCTGCAAACTTAAGTTTGCAGGACAAGGGGCGGAGTTCTGCAAACTTAAGTTTGCAGGACAGGGGCGATCGCGTCATTTTGTTTTCGAATAATATGCCGGAATGGGGGATGGCATATTTTGGCATTTTGAAGGCTGGGGCGACCGTAATTCCGATCGACCCGGCAAGTTCGGTCGAGGAGATCATCAATTTTGCCAAGGCGGGCGAGGCTTCGGCGATCGTTGTTTCGCCAAAATTGGCGGCGGAGAATCCGGAGCTGCAAGAGAAGCTAGATGAAGCATTGGAGCGCCAGCGTCCCGCTGGCGACACTGGCCGCCGGGACGGCGGCGTTCCGGTTTGGACATTTGATGAAGTTTTTGAGATGCCGAGTGAGGTCGAGGAAGCGAGGCGATTGGCTTTGCTGCCGCCGAAAGTTTTGGGCAACGCTGTCGCGTCGCTCATATTTACGTCTGGCACGACCGGCAAGCCAAAGGCGGTAATGCTGTCGCATAAGAACTTTACTAACATGATCTCGATGCTGTCGAGCGTGCTGGATATGGACCTGACGGACGGCGTTCTGTCGGTGCTGCCGATGCATCACACGTTCGAATTTTCGGCAGGCTTTCTGACGCCGTTTGCGAATGGAACTCAGATCACATATTTGAACGAACTGACGGCCGAAGACCTTTCGCGGACGATCGAGAACGGTCACGTTACCGGCATGGTCGGCGTTCCGGCATTGTGGGAAATGCTGCATCGGCGGATAAAAACCCGCTTGCGGGAACGCGGCGATTGGATAGCCGATCTGGCAGACAATATGATCGAATTCAACGCCTGGATCCGCGACAACACGCCTTTCAATCTTGGCCCGATCGTGTTTTTCCCGATCCATCAGGGAATGGGCGGGAAGATGCGATATTTGATCTCGGGTGGATCGGCGTTGAGCGAAAAGGTCCAGAAAGATCTTCACGGGCTTGGGTTTACGGTACTCGAAGGCTATGGGTTGACGGAATCGTCGCCTGTGCTGACGGTCGCCCGGCCGGGAAACAAACTGCTCAAGGGAAGTGTCGGCAAGCCGCTGCCGGGTGTCGAAGTTAAGATCGACAACCCGGATGACAATGGCGTTGGCGAGGTGCTGGCACGCGGGCAGAATGTGATGCTCGGCTACTACAACAACGAAGAGGCGACCGAGGCCGTGCTGCAAGACCGCTGGCTGCGGACAGGCGATCTTGGCAGGATCGATGACGACGGAAATCTGTTTATCGTTGGCCGTTCAAAGGATGTGATCATCGATTCGAACGGAAAGAATATATATCCAGACGAGATCGAAGACCTCTACAGCAAGTCCGGGTTTATCAAAGAGTTGAGCGTCGTCGGTTTGCCGGATGACGATGGCGGCGAAAAGATCGCTTCGCTTGTCGTGCCGGATTACGAGCACGATATTGCATTGACACGCGCCGAGGTAAATAAAAAGATCGAAGGACATTTTCGCGAAGTGTCCGCCGGCATTCCGTTTTTCAAACGTGTAAAGGTCCTGCACATCACTCCGTTCGAACTTCCGCGTACTGCAACGCGGAAAGTAAAGCGGCCTGAGGTCGTCGAGATGCTTCAGGCTTTGGAACAGCGCGACAAACGCAAGACGAAAGCCGCGGTCGAATCGAAAGGCGACGACAACCTGATGTGGATACGCAAGATAGTGGCGACGGTTTCCAGCCGCCCGCTGTCTGACGTTGCAATCGACGACAAACTTATCGATCTTGGTTTTGACTCGCTGATGTTTGTCGAACTGCAGGCCGCGGTGGAGGATGCCGGCGGACGTGTCATCTCGCCGGACGCGCTCAACGAAGTCCAAACGGTTCGCGAACTTCTGACGGCGGTGAACCGCATTGACAGATCGAAAAAGCTCGCCGATGAGCCGAGGGTCGAAGAGAAAAAGCAGGAAGACGAGATATTTATCCCGTCGCTCGTTCGTCGCATCGGCAACGCGGCCGTGGATTTTGCTCAGGAACGACTGTATTCAAATGTGCTCGACACGACTATCGAGGGCGAAGGGAATGTGCCGCAGCATGTAAACTTTATCGTCGCTCCGAATCATGCATCGCACATCGACACGGGTTTGGTGAAAAAGGCATTGGGCAAGGAAGTTGCGGAGCAGACCGTTGCGGTCGCGGCGGCCGATTATTGGTTTGACACGAAGTATAAGCGTGCGTATATGAACAACTTCACGACGCTTGTTCCCATCGAACGCACAGGCAGTTTGCGGCAATCGCTGCGGCATGTGACGCAAATTCTGAATGAAGGCTACAACGCTCTGATCTTCCCCGAAGGTACGCGTTCGACGACCGGCGAGATCGCGGAATTCAAACCCGTTATCGGCTATCTCGCGCTGAATCAGAAGATCGGTATTTTGCCGATATATCTTTCGGGTACGTTCGAGGCCTATCCGAAAGGAATGACGATCCCGGCGAAAAAGAGCATTGGGGCAAAGATCGGGGCGAGGATCGGACAGTTGCTTTCGTATGAAGAACTTCGAGACATGACGGCCGGCGTTCCGAACACCGAGGCATATCGCCTGATCGCCGCCCGCGTTCAGCATGAAGTAGAAAATATGCGCGACGGAAAACGCGATAAATTTGATGTCGCCGCCGTTCGCAAGCAATGGAAATATGAACGCCGAAGATCGCGGAAGCAGGAGCCGGTGATCGATGAGTAGCCGAAAGCCGCTCGACTTTGCAGAAGCCCGCGCGTGAGCAAGGGCTTAACATCCAACTTGATCATTAAGCCCTTGCTCACGCGCGGGCTTCCGCAAAATATTTGATACCGTGGAGCTATTATGAAAATCTTAAAAGCCGTTTTATTCGTGATCTTGTCCATTTCCGTTTTCTCGCCTCTCGCTGCGCAAAAGGCCGCGGAGAAAGCGCCCTTGAAGATCGATTTTGAAAAATTCACTTTGCCAAACGGGCTTGAAGTGGTTTTTCATGTCGATCGTTCCGATCCTGTTGTCGCTGTCTCGCTGACGGCCCACGTCGGTTCAGCGCGAGAGATCGAAGGACGGACGGGATTTGCTCATCTATTTGAGCATCTGCTGTTTTTGGAATCGGAAAATCTCGGCAAGGGCGGACTCGATAAATTGACGGCGAGGATCGGCGGATCGGGTGCGAACGGCTCAACAAATCGCGACCGGACAAATTATCTGCAAACGGTTCCAAAAGACGCGCTCGAAAAGATGCTTTGGGCCGAGGCCGATAAGCTTGGCTGGTTCATAAACACGGTCACCGATCCGGTTCTGGAAAAGGAAAAGCAGGTCGTTAAGAACGAGAAACGCCAAAGCGTCGATAACAATCCTTACGGGCACACATCGTATGTCATCGACAAGGCGATGTATCCGGCTGACCATCCGTACAACTGGCAGGTGATCGGTTCGCTCGAAGATCTTCAGAACGCGCAGTTGAAGGACGTCAAAGATTTTTTCCGCCGATGGTATGTTCCGAACAACGTGACGCTTACGGTCGCGGGCGATTTCGATACTGTCCAGGCGAAAAAATGGGTCGAGAAATATTTTGGCGAAATAAAGCGCGGAGAAGAAGCTCCGCCGCAGACGAAACGTCCCGGAGTGGTCAAACAGACGGTAAAGCTCTATCACGAAGACAATTTTGCACGGCTGCCGGAATTGACCTATGCGTGGCCGACGGTTGAGCAGTACAACGCGGACGAACCCACCCTCGATATTCTTGCCAATTATCTTACGCGCGGAAAGAATTCCCCGTTTTATAAGGTCATTGTCGAAGAGAAAAAGCTTGCGCCGAATGTCGGAATGTTCAACGGCAGTTCTGAATTGGCCGGTGATATTCAGCTTTCAGTCCGTGCATTTGCGGACAAGGACCTCGACGACGTTGCAAAGGCGGTTGACGAAGCGTTCGCGCGATTTGAACGCGACGGAATTCCGCAAAAAGATCTCGACCGGATCAAGGCCGGACTCGAGACGCAATTTTACAGCGGGCTTTCCAGCGTTCTTGGCAAAGGCGTTCAGTTGACGCAATGCAATATGTTTGCGGGCGATCCGGGCTGCATCGAACGCGAGATAAACGGGACGCTTGCCGTCACGGCCGATGATGTAAAGCGGGTTTACGAAAAATACATCAAAGGCAAGAATTATGTCGCGACAAGCTTTGTGCCGAAGGGCAAGGTAGCCCTAGCCCTCGATGGCTCGACCGTGGCAGAGGTCGTTGAGGAAAAGATCGTGCAAGGCGCCGAAACGGCAGTCGATCCGAGTATAAAGGCAACTTATGAAAAAACGCCGTCAACCTTTGACCGCAGCATCGAGCCGCCTTACGGCCCGGCTCCCTTTGTAAAAACACCGGCGGTTTGGGAGGGCAAACTTGCGAACGGGCTTCGCGTTTACGGGATTCAAAATACTGAGGTGCCGCTTGTTCAGTTTCAGGTGGCGATCGATGGCGGCCAGCTTCTTGACGATATCAAAAAGGTCGGCGTCGCCAACCTGATGGCACGGATGCTGACGCAGGGAACGGCGAATAAGACGCCGCAGGAATTAGAAGAAGCGATACAGCAGCTTGGCGCTTCGATCAGCGTCAACGCCGGAAGCGAGGAGACGCGGATCAATGTCACGACGCTTGCCAAGAATTACGATGCAACACTCGCCCTCGTCGAAGAAATACTTCTCGAACCGCGGTGGGACGCGAAGGAATTTGCGCTTCTAAAGCAAAGCACGCTGGCACAGATCCGGCAGTTGGATGCGAACCCGAACGCGATAGCCCAGCGTGAATACAACGCGCTTATTTACGGCAAGGACAACATCCGGTCGCGCAGCATTCTCGGAACGCTGGATGCCGTAAATGCCATTACGATCGCCGATCTAAAGGCGCTTTATGCACGGGCCATTTCGCCCTCGGTTTCGCGGATGCTCGTCGTCGGAGCTATCGACAAGGCCCGCACTTTGGCGTCGCTCGCCGATCTGAACAAACGCTGGGCCGCGAAGAAGGTCGATATTCCGGTTTACAAAACGCCGCCGCCGCCCGCAAAATCGCAAGTCTATTTTTACGATGTTCCGGGAGCGGTCCAATCGGTGCTTCGTGTCGGCTATCCGGCGATGGCACAGACGGACGCGAATTTTTATCCGGCGACCGTAGCGAATTACATCCTTGGCGGCGGCGGTTTTGCGTCGCAGCTGACGCAGCAGCTCCGCGAGGGCAAAGGATACACCTACGGGATAAATTCTTCGTTCAGCGGATCGAGAACGCCCGGCACGTTTACGATAGGCAGCGGCGTACGGGCGAACGTGACATTGGAATCGCTTGCGCTGATAAAAAGCATCCTCGGCGACTATGGCCGCAATTTCTCGGATGCCGATCTTCAGACGACAAAAGGATTTCTTGTAAAAAGCAACGCCCGTGCGTTCGAGACCGCCGGTGCAAAGCTGAATATGCTAGACAATATCAGCAGCTACGGCTGGAAGCCCGATTACGCCAAACAGCGTGAATCGATAGTAAAGGCAATGACCGTGGCCCAGATAAAAGATCTGTCGGGCAAATATCTCGACCCGAACAAAATGATCTGGCTCGTCGTCGGCGATGCTAAAACACAGTTGCCGAGATTGAAAGAACTCGGGTTCGGCGAGCCGTTACTGTTGAACAAGTGAAAGAGATCTCCGGAATAAGGGATAAGTGAAATGTATCAAGTGATAAGGGTAACAGTTGTGATCGCGCTATGCCTTATGCTCAATGCAGAGGCACAGACAGCGGATCGAAAGCTTTTGGCGGATGAGGTCAAGAAAGAGTTTGTCCATGCCTGGGATGGATATAAAAAATACGCCTGGGGCAACGACGATCTGAAGCCGCTGAGCAAGTCATTTCATAACTGGTATGCCGAGCCGCTGTTGATGACGCCGGTCGATGCGCTCGACACGATGTACCTGATGGGCATGAAGTCAGAGGCCGATAAGACCCGGAAATACATCACGGACACGCTGAAGTTTGATAAGGACATTTACGTTCAGAATTTCGAGATAACTATCCGCATTCTTGGCGGATTGCTTTCGAATTATCAGATAACGGGCGACAAAAAACTGCTTGCGATGGCCGATGATCTTGGCACGCGGCTGCTGCCTGTTTTCGATTCGCCGACCGGATTGCCTTACAAATACGTGAACCTTAAAACAGGCAAGACACGCGGCGAAGTGACCAATCCGGCGGAGACAGGAACGCTTCTTATCGAATTCGGCACGCTTAGCAAACTGACCGGAAAACCGATCTATTACGAAAAGGCAAAACACGCGCTTGTCGAAACATACAATCGCCGTTCGCCGATCGGACTGGTCGGAACGAATATCAATGTCGAGACCGGCAAATGGACGAACACAGATAGCCATGTGAGCGCCGAGATCGACTCGTATTATGAATACCTGCTTAAATGCTCGATCCTGTTCGGCGACGCTGATTGCCAATCGATGTGGCAGGAATCCATCACAAAGATCAACACATATCTCGCCGACGAGGGCGAGAATATGAGCAAAAAGAACGTGAACGGCCCAGTCGTTCTTGGCGAACTTTGGTACGGCCATGCTGACATGAATACCGGAAAGCGGACGGCGACAACGACCGGTGCGCTTGACGCCTTCTTTCCGGCGGTGCTGGCCCTGGACGGCGATCTAAATCGAGCGAAGGCGTTGCAGGATTCGATGTTCAAAATGTGGCAGGTACATGGCATTGAGCCTGAGGTTTACAACTATAAGACGGGCAAGGTCGAACACGCCGGTTATCCGCTGAGGCCTGAAATAGTTGAATCGACATATTATTTGTATCAATACACAAAGGACCCGAAATATCTGGCGATGGGCAAACAGATGTGGGACGATTTTGTGAAGTATTGCCGAACGGATGTCGGGTACGCTCATCTGAAAAGCGCCGTGACCAAAGAAAAGTCTGATGCAATGCAGAGCTTTTTGTTTGCTGAAACTTTCAAGTATTTTTACCTGCTGTTCGCGCCAGAAAAGACATTGGATTTTAAGAAGGTCGTGTTCAACACGGAGGCGCATCCGATTCAGAAAACCTGGTGATAGGCTGCAATGCGAAAGGCGGCAGATCGTTCTGAAGTATCAGCCCGGAGTGAATGTATGAAATCGCTTTTGCTATTGATTTCCTTTTTGGTTCTTGTGCAGTACATCTGGCCACAGCGAACACCCGAACCGCTTAGCCATGAGGAACAAAGATTAGTCGCCGAACTGAGAACCGACCAGGCGTATTTGCAAGTTAGTTGTAGGGGAAGGCGAACCGTAGCAAGTGCGGATAAAGATGCGAGTTACAGATTGAATGCTCTCGAAGCGTTTGCTGGGGGAAATAAAAGATCGAAGTTGAAAAAGGCCTGCATCACTAAGGAAGGAGACCCAATTCTTTCATATTTGACAGTTGACAACGGGAAGGCTTCAATTGTTATCGATACTTCGCAGGATGAGTTCGGGCCAAAGCGGGTCTATTCTTATCAATGCGGTGAGCTTGCGATTGGCATCTATTTCCGTGATTTGAAATCGGGACGTTTGGTTTTCCAGAAGACTGCGAAGATTGAGGGCGGTCAAGCAACGCTGCAATGCATTGCTGGACCCAAAGAGATTTTCTTCTGAAACTTTTCAATATGGCGAGAAAGACGGCGTTGACGACGACAGCAAAGCAGATTCTGATCACCGGTGGCACCGGTTTTCTGGGCACGCATATTGTTCGCCAGCTTATCGACGCGGGCGAAAAACATCTGCGCGTAATGGCTTCGAGCGTCCCGGAGTGGATGAAGGATTCGGGCATCGAGGCCGTTGAGGGTTCGGTTACAAACCGGACGGATATTGGTGACGCGTGCAGGAATGTTTCGGCGATATTTCATCTGGCGGGAAAGGTCTCGCGCGATAATAGCGACGCCGCCGCGATGAACCGGATCCATCTCGAAGGCACGCGGCTGTTGTGCGAGGCGGCGAAGGAAGCCGGCGTCAACGCGATGGTCCTTGCGTCATCGAGCGGAACGATCGCCGTTAGCGAGGACGAGCAGATCTTTGACGAAACGTTCCCGCAGCCGGTCGATATTTTTTCGCGATGGTCGTATTACGCATCGAAATATTTTCAGGAACGTACCGCGATCGAAAATTTCGACGGCGATGGACGGCGGCTGGTCATTCTCAATCCGTCGCTGCTCCTTGGCCCCGAGGATGAGCGGCTTAGTTCCACAAAGGTCGTTCTCGATTTTCTTGCGCGAAAGATCCCGTATTGCCCCGCGGGCGGCTTGAATTTTGTCGA
>JADLDC010000299.1 GCA_020846885.1 Acidobacteriota bacterium
GGCTCGCATTGGCGCATTTGGCCGGACTGCATACCTATCGTAAATGCTTTTTGCCGCTGGGCGGCGGAGCCGTGGGTAAATGAATCGGGGACGACAAAGCCCTGTGTTCGCCGCTGTATCATGTCGTCGCCGACGGCCTGCGCGGCACGCAGTGCTTCTTCAATATCGCCGGTTTCAAGACGGCCCTGTTTTTGGGCATAGTTTGCCCAGATGCCGGCGTAACAATCCGCCTGCAGTTCGAGCCCGACGGAAAGCTGATTATTCGGCCCTTGCCGTTGAACACGGTCCATCATACCGGTCAGGTTTTGAATGTGGTGGCCGAATTCATGAGCTATGACATAGGCTTGGGCGAAATCGCCCGGCGCCTTGAACTCACGCCTGAGCTCATCGAAAAACGCAAAATCAAGATAAAGGTTATGATCGCCGGGGCAATAGAACGGGCCCATTGCGGCGTCGCCATAGCCGCATGCCGATGGGGTTTGGCCGGAATACAGGACAAGCTTCGGGTCCTCGTAACGAACACGGGTTTGCTGTGGAAGTATCTGCCGCCACGCGTCTTCCAGGCTGCCCATAATTGCGCCGACAAACTGGCGATTTTGGTCCGGCGGGGCGGCTGAGTTGCTCGCCGCTGGCGGCTGCTGCTGGACCTGCGGCCGGCTTTCGAGAAATTGCCGCGGATCGCCGCCGAGCAGGCAAACGATCGCCGCAAGGATCAAAACCCCAATTCCGCCGCCGCCGAGGGCAATGCCGCGTCCGCCAATGCCGCGACGGTCCTCAATATTAGTACTCTGCCTTTGGTCGCCCCAACGCATAAAGATTCTCCTGAGTGTGCTTAGGATTCTAGCATTTTCGATCCATCTGACGGAATTGCCCGGCATGCCATACGGCTGGCCCGCGCCAGAAGCGCACTTCATCATTGCCGGGCAGCTTTCTGCGTTCTCCTGCAAAACCTTGACAGATGGCGAGTTAGGGGATTATCATATAAAAAGTACCAGCGGAACACTACTCCGGTTCGTGCATATTTGGTAAGGAGGAGAAGATGATCAAGTTGGACATTGTCAATCAGGTTGCCGACAAGACCGGCGTTCCGAAGCAGAAGGCCGAGCAGGTCGTCGACTCGCTGTTCAACGCAATGAAAGACGCCCTTGCCCGGGGCAAACGCATCGAGCTGCGCGGGTTTGGGGTTTTTCTGGTAAAGCCGCGCAAACGCGGCGTGGGCCGAAACCCGCGAACCGGCAAGGAAGTGCCGATCCCCGCGGGCAAGACCATTCGCTTTAAGCCGGGCAAAGAGCTTTCGGCAAAGGCCGTCGGTCCGGATGAGGATTAATTCGGACTCACGGTTCGTGGTATAATCAAATCAGTCGCAGATCGCATTCTTGCAGTTGATGATTGTGATCTGCGGCTTTTATTTTTTTGGACCTCGCTCGTTTAATGGAAGCTCCCGAACAATTAATAATTGACCACCTTGTCCGCCGAAGCTTGCGGCCAAGCGCGGCAACATGGCTGAAACACCTGGCCTTTCTGCTGCTTACGTTCGTGACCTGCACGATCGCCGGCATCCTGTACCCATTCGGCCGATTCGCTACGCTTCCTGACGAGGCCGATCCTGCCAACTTCACCGAAGTCGTAAATTTTATCCTTTCGCTTCCGGCGCGATACGCAGACCTGATCATTTCGGCTGCCGCAAAGTTGGTTACGGACACGTCTTACCTGCAGGACGGGCTCAGTTTTTCGCTTTCACTGCTGTTTATACTGATATCGCACGAAATGGGGCATTACATCGCGTGCCGGCTGTATAAGGTCGATGCGACGCTCCCCTTCTTTATACCAACGCCGCCGATGTTGGGTCCGGCCGGCACATTTGGCGCTTTTATCAAGATCAGGTCGCCAATGCCTTCGCGGCGGGCGACATTCGATATCGGGGTTTCGGGGCCGATCGCGGGATTTATTGCGCTGATACCCGTCGCCATCATCGGTGTGCTAAAGATGCATCCGGTGCCGGCGGAGCAGATCGCTGGGGCGGGCGGCATATATTTTTCGGATCCGCTGATGATACGCGTACTGGCTTTTTTGACCGGCACCGATCTTTCGGTAAGTGCGGGCAACCCGTTCTACTACGCCGCGTGGGTAGGATTGCTGGTGACTGCATTGAACGTGATCCCGTCAGGCCAGTTGGACGGCGGGCACGCGATCTTTGCGGTGTTTGGTCCCACGGTCCACCGATGGACGGGCCGCATCGCATTCGTTGTAATGGCGGTGCTTTCGATACTCGGCTGGTTCTATTTTAATAGCCCGAGCGGATTTCTGATCGCTATCCTGCTTGGCATTATGATGAAGGTGCACCATCCGGTGCCGTGGGACCAATCGCCGCTGGACGCAAAAAGGAAGGCCATTGCCTTCCTTACACTGATCATCTTTGTGCTCTGCTTTCTGCCCTTCCCGATCAAGATCCTTTAATGGCTAAGGATGCCGCGTTTCTTTTGGATCCTGCTCGGGGAAAGTAACGTCGTGATAGATAGCGGACATCGGCAGGCTGCACGGGACCGAGCGCAATTCGACCGCCTCATCAAGATCGTTATATTCAAGATTTACCCAGAACCCATCACCGTGTTTTACAAAATGCGACACATGGGGCCGATGCTGCGCTACCAATAAGTATTCTGAAAAGCTCTCGATCGATTTGTAGTAACTGAACTTGTCCCCGCGGTCGAATGCCTCAGTCGATTCCGAGAGGACCTCGACGATGAGCTGCGGGTTGAGAAGCATCTTGACGCCAAACAGGTCAGCGAATTCCGGCTTTCCGCAAAGCACGGACAGATCCGGATATCGGTATGGCGGATACTCCGGTACCCTGACCCTCATATCTGACGGATAAGCGAAACAGCCTTTCTCCTGAGCTTTTGAACCAATTTGTATCGACAGGTTCATCACGATCTGATTGTGCTCGGGACTTGCACCGCTCATCGACCATACGGTGCCGCCCCAGAACTCGAGTTTCTCCTCAGAGCGTTCGTCGAGGCCGACATACTCCTCAAGTGAGTGAAACCGCTTTGGTTGAAAGGCCATAAAGCTATTATATCCTGTTCGGATGCCAGATGAACCGTTGTCAGTCCGTCGCGAAATCGCTACGCCGCCCGCGGCAGCAAGCCTTTGATCTCTTTCACCATTTTTTGCACATCACCATGCTCTTCGAGCGCGATCATGAACAGATCGTAGCTCGTCTGGATACAAACAACGCCGTTGCCAAAGAACCAGACGCTCTCAAGAAGCGGATTGCCGCCGAGAAGCCATGATATCGGTGCGCCGGTAACGGACTTTGGATTCAGGACATTGGTGAGCATTACCGCACCGGAGGCGAACGAAAATGCGCCAAGCAGCGGAGCGCCGATGCGGCGGGCGATATCGCGCTCAAATTTTACGCGTTCCGTCTCTGCTTCGGACAATTCGCCTTTGTCGATCAGCTCTTGCTGTGTGCTGAGATATGTATTGAATTGCTCGGTCAGCTTTTTAACGGTCCATGCCGGAAGGGCGGAATTGAACAGCCAGTGTGAGCTGATGCCGGTAAAAACAACGCCGATGCCGGCGCCGACGGCCATTGATGCTCCGGTCGCGGCGGCCTGGAGCGGCTTTTCCTGTATCCAGCCCGTCGTCCGATTCACGGCGCTCAGGGCCGAGTCGATCGTGCGCGACCACGAGGCCCCGAACGAGAAAGCCTTGCCGACCGTCTTGGCGCTTTTCGCGGCTGTGTCGAATGCACCGTCGATGACCTCGCCGGCCTTTTTTCCGGCGGCATTTATTACTTCGCCGGCGGTCTTGCCGACCTCTTTCGCTACATCGGCCGCCTTTTCACCGGCGTCTTCCGCTACATCGCGCAGCGGTTCGCTGGCTGTCCACGCCTTTTTTGCGGCCCCTTCGGCGGTCTTGATCGTCGCCTCGGCCGCCTTTACGGCCTGCTTGCCGACTTCTGACCGTTCAGCTTCCGCCTTTATTTTTTCGGCACTCTTCTGAGCTGATTCGACGACGACGCGGGCAC
>JADLDC010000300.1 GCA_020846885.1 Acidobacteriota bacterium
ATACAAGAAAAATGCCGACCGGAATGACGACCGACAGTACTGTTGCCAGCGCTCCGATCTTTGACTTGTGTTCGATGAAATACGCGGCGACGTGCAAACCTGCGCCGGTCGCGACTATCGCGGTGATAGTTATCATTTGCCCGTAGCCGTATCCGAACGAACGCCGGCGATGAACGTGCAGAACCTCGCCGGCGGGCAGCATGAAATAGACCCACCACATTCCAAATGTAAGGCCGATGCCCGCCAGGCCGACAAGCGCGACGTCCATTGTCCAACCTTGCGATTCGATGACGGCCGACAGCGCGGCGACCGTGCCGACGACTCCTTCGCCGAGGGCGATGATCGCAAAAAGGCTGTAGCGTTCGGCGATGTGATGCGCGTGCCAGGGCGTGCCCCCGCCGATGCGTTCGGCAAGGTAAGGGCCGGCCATTTCGACGAGGATAAATACGGTCGCCAAGGCAAGCGTCACCGGAACCGAAAAATCCAGAAAGATCAGAATGGTCCAGCCAAATTGGGCAAGCGTGATGGCCTTGACGTAGGTAAGGCAGATCTTTCGCCGTGCGGGGTCTTGTTTTGCCGCCCGCAGCCATTGAAAGACCATCGCAACGCGCATGATCACATAGCCGAGCACCATTATCCGATTGTTCAGATGATCGTCATTTTCAAGCGAAGCGAACATCTGCGGCAGCCCGAGCGCGAGTATGAGAACGCCGACCATCTGGACCATCGTTGTCAGCCGATAGATCCAGTCGTCAGTGTCATAGGCGGAGGCGAACCACGAGAAATTTATCCACGCCCAACAGATCGCAAAACTCGCAAACCCAAATCCCAAAAGCCCGGTGGCAAAATGTGCCTCCGCTATCGCGTGCGCAAACTGCGATGCTCCTATCCCAAACGCAATAACAAACGTAAGGTCAAACAAAAGCTCAAGCGGCGTCGCAACACGATTGAGTTCATGCACATCGCGCCCGCCCATACGTTGCGTATGGTGATGACGCTTAGCCGGCTCAGATTCCGTTTTAGATTCAGTCATAACAGAGAGCGGTAATTACTCGAGTTGTTTTGAGTTTACAATATGCGTGTTGAAAAACGGATAGGTAGGACAAAGACCGCACTCTGATCTAATCGGTCGAGCTATCCACGCCCTAAAGGTGCGTGGCTATTTGCCCTGCGGGTAAGCCGCGTAAACGCGGCTTGCGGAATCTTAGCAAAGGAAGCCGGCATCTTCCACGTGGCGGATCTATTTAGTATTATCGTCCCAATGGCAACGAGCGAAAAGATCATTGTGACCGGCGGGGCCGGGTTTATTGGGAGTGCGGTCGTTTGGCGGCTTAATGAGTTGGGGTATGACGATATCCTGATCGTTGACCGTTTGGACGAGACGGATAAGTGGAAAAACCTGGTGCCGCTGCGGTTTGCGGAATATATCGACGCGGATGAATTCTTAAATGACCTGGATCTCTACGAGCCGTCGGTCGTTTTTCATCTGGGTGCTTGTTCTTCGACGACCGAGCGCGATTCGGCGTATATGATGAAGAACAATTACGCCTATACGGTCGAGCTTTGCGAATGGGCGATGGAGAATGACATTCGCTTTATCTACGCCTCGTCGGCCGCGACCTATGGCGACGGGTCGGCGGGAATGGAGGACGGAACTGAAAATTTGTCGTCGCTTCGGCCGTTGAATGTTTATGGATATTCAAAGCATCTGTTTGATCAGTATGCCGCGCGGAACGGGATGTTCGAACGCATTGTCGGGTTGAAATATTTCAACGTTTTTGGGCCGAACGAAAATCACAAAGGCGATATGCGTTCGCTGGTGAACAAGGCGTTCGATCAGATCAAGGAGACCGGCAAACTACAATTGTTCAAGAGCGCAAACCCGGAATACAAAGATGGCGAGTTTGGCCGCGATTTTGTTTATGTGAAAGATGCTGTTGAGATGACATTACATTTCTTGGGGAGCGAGGTGTTGAACAATGCGACGGGAGCCCTTGCTAACATGCGGGCGACTGACACACGCGGCGGGCTTTACAACATCGGGTCGGGCCGGATGCAGACGTGGAACGAACTTGCCGCCGCGATCTTTAAGGCGCTTGAACTGCCGCCAAATATCGAATATATCGATATGCCCGAACACCTCCGCGACCGATATCAATATCACACGCAGGCAGACCTTTCGCAGCTTCGTGAAGCAGGTTATACCGCCGACATCACGCCGCTCGATACTGCCGTTGCCGATTATGTGCGAAACTATCTTGTTCCGAAAAGGCATTTGGGCGATTGAATTACTACAGATTGTAAGTGTGTCGCAGCACGCTAAAGCATGCTGTACATTTTATGAAGATCTTTCATGGAACCGAGAACGCGAATATTCAACGGCCGACGGTATTGACGCTCGGCGTTTTTGATGGACTGCATCTTGGCCATCAGCTGATAATGCGAACCGTCGTCGAGCGTGCAAAGGCCGTCAATGCGGTGCCGACGGCGATAACGTTCGATCCGCATCCGCGTGCCGTGCTGCATCCAGAGACCGCTCCGCCATTGCTTCAGACGCTCGATCAACGGTTGGCAAATTTTGAGGTGCTGGGAATTGAGCAGGCGATAGTCATCCCATTTACCGCCGAATTTGCCTCGACACCTGCCGAAGAATTTCTGAGCAATATCCTGCACGACCGTTTGCAGGCGAAAGAAGTTTATCTCGGCAAAGGATTTGCGTTTGGAAGGAGCCGCGGCGGGAATATCGAACTGCTGAAACGAATGAGCGGCGAGCTTGGCTTTTTTGCGGATGAGGTACCGGAAGTACAGCTTCGCGGGCAAAGGATAAGTTCATCAGAAATTCGCAAACTACTCGCGACGGGTCGCGTAAATCTGGCCCGGCGGATGCTTGGGCGGCCGTACGGTGTCGAAGGGGTTGTCGTCCGAGGCAACCGACGCGGCCATACGATCGGATTCCCGACGGCAAACCTGAAACCGCACAACCGCGTCATTCCGAAATTTGGGGTTTACGCAACGGCGACGCTCGTCGGCGGCAAATGGCGCCGCAGCATAACGAACATCGGCGTGCGGCCGACGTTTGAAACGCAGGCCGAACCCTCGATCGAGACCTACCTTTTCGATTTTGACTCAGACCTCTATGGCGACGTCCTTCGCGTCCGCTTCCTCCATCGCATCCGCGACGAACGTAAGTTCAACGGAATAGAAGAGTTAAAGGCACAGATCGAAAAAGACTCGCGGACCGCATTGAACTATTTCCGCCATGAAGGCGTACGGAATATGTTAGATTTGCTGTGAGGTTGATCGTATGAACATAAATCTTTCTGAAACGACAGAGTCAAAGCTCCGGGAAATTGCGCGTCAACAAGGGAAGGACGCAGCCGATGTGGCTGGTGTAATGATCGAAGAAGGTCTCGCGCGTGAACCGCATAGGGCAAATGGGGGAAGAAAACTTTCTGAAATGGCCGGGATGTTTTATGGCGGCGACGAAGATACCGCGGAAAGGGCATCGGAGATCATGAGGGCGGAGCTGGGCGAAAATTCGATAGGCAGGAATTAGGCTGTGGCATATATTTTGGATTCGGGCTTCGTCTTTGCTCAGCTTAATGGAAAAGACAATTGGCACAAAAGTTGCCGAAGCTACGTTGATCGCCGAAACGGAACGATTGATACTGCCCGGGCCGGCCATAACTGAGATCGCATACCTGCTTCACCGAAGAATTGGCCATAACGCGGCGATAGCGTTTATTGAAACTCTTCCGGGATCGAACCTCGAAATTGAATATCCCATCTATCGGGACTACATTCGTTCCGCCGAGATACTTCGCAAATACAATGACTCAAATATTGATTTTGTAGATGCATGCATTGTCGCGATGGCTGAGCGGTTGAACATTCAAAAGGTTCTCACCGTTGACCGTCGTCACTTTAGTATTTTCCGTCCGGCGCATTGCGATGCGTTCGAAATTCTTCCATAAACCTAAATGAAGATTACCGAACTCAGGACAAAGCCAGAATCAGTTGGGGCATCGAAAATGTTGAATACGGCCTGCGTGAATTTGCTGTATTTGATAACAGCGGCTATCTGCCTCAATTTGTACGGCGGATCAATGCAGAAGCCTGCGCGTTAGCAAGGGCTTAATGCTCACGTTGGATGTTAAGCCTTTGCGCGCGCGCGGGCTTCTGCATTTTGGATGCTCATGCCGGATGTTAAGCCCTTGCTCACGCGCGGGCTTCCGCATTGGGCGGATCCGCTTTGTGTGAAGCAATAATAAGATAGGTTTTGGATGAACGAAGTATTGGAAAAACGTGGTTTGGCGGCGGAAAAGACGGCTTTGGTACCGGTGAATGGCAACGGTTCGCGGCCGATGGCGCGGACGGGTTCGTCGTCGGCGGCCAAGAACGCGAAGAATGAAGCAACGGCCGGCGAAGAGCGTCAGCTTTCCGCTATCGAAACAGAGGTTGGCAGACGTTACATTGGGCTTCGCGGATATTTGCGGCTGTTCAGTGTTACGCGTGTCATTGCGATGCTGTCGCTTTATCTATATCTCGACCAGTACGAAATGCATCGCGAGCATCAGCTAAAACATGCAAGGCAGCGTATGGAAAAGGCCGAACGGCTGACGCGTGCCGCGGTTTACGGCGAGAAGCTTTATGGCGTGCGGATGTGGTTCCTTCATATTTTCATGCTCGGCCTCCGACGGATTTTCCTTGGGAATAAATCGCACAAGGAGGCGAATCAGGAAAAGCAGGCAGTCTGGCTAAAAGATAAGCTGATCGAACTTGGCCCGACGTTTATCAAAATGGGCCAGTCGATGGGTACGCGGCCCGATCTTTTGCCGCTGCCGTTTGTCAAAGCACTCGGCGAATTGCAGGACAGCGTCCCGCCGTTTCCGAATGAGATCGCGTTTGCGCGTATAGAAAAGGACCTCGGCCGCAAGATAAACGAAGCCTATGCCGAATTCGAACTTGAACCGGTCGCCGCAGCGTCGCTCGGCCAGGTCTATCGAGCTCGTTTGCACACCGGCGAAGAAGTTGCGGTAAAAGTACAGCGGCCAAATCTGGAAGCAATAATCAAGGGCGATCTAGGCATTCTTCGCAAGGTCGCGGCATTTGCCGAACGCTTTCCGCAATTGAACGAGAACGCCGATTGGTCCGGCATGCTTCGCGAGTTCGACGTGACGATCCACGAAGAGATGGATTACGAGGCCGAGGGCCGCAATGCCGAACGATTTCGCGAAAGTTTCAAAAACTGGGCGAACATCCACGTTCCGACGATCCATTGGGGCCTCACTACATCAAAAGTGCTGACGATGCAGTTTATCCACGGCACAAAGGTGACCGATCTCGAAGAACAGGAACGCCTCGGCGTTTCGCCCGCAAAGGTAAACCGCCTGTTGATAAAAACTTACTTGAAACAGCTTCTCGAAGACGGCTTTTTCCATGCCGATCCGCATCCCGGCAATTTGCTCGTAATGCCTGACGGACGACTCGCGTTCTTCGATTTCGGAATGGTCGGCCGCATTACGCCTGAGCTGCAATCAAAGATGATCGACGCGTTTTTCCACGTCGTTGCCAAAGACCCAGGCGGCATTGCCGACGACTTGATCGCACTCGATTTTCTAAAACCCGGCACAAACCCGAACATCGTCCGGCCGGTGGTCGAAAAGATGTTCGAGTTTCACCTGAACCTGAAACTCAAGGACGTAAATTTCAAGGAATTGACCTACGACCTCGCGGACGTGATGTACGATTACCCGTTCCGCCTGCCGTCAAATTTCACATACATAATGCGCGCCCTGATGACGCTCGAAGGCATCGGCATCATCACCGACCCCGAATTCAACTTCTTCGAAACCGCCAAACCATACGCCAAAGAATTCATGCTCCGCCGCGAAGGCGCCGACTTCCGCAAACTTTTCGTCAACAAACTTATGGGCCGCGACGAAAACGGCAAGATCGACTGGGACAGAACATGGAAATTAGCAAAAATGGCGTTTAAGACGGTTTTGAATACCGGGAAATAAGGGAAAGAAGTCGATTGCATCGATAGCCAAATCGTTTTACAATAGGTCTATCGATATGGAAACCGTAAAATTATCTTCAAAATTTCAAGTCGTAATTCCTCGTGAGGTGCGTGAAAAATTAAAACTTAAACCGGGCACAATGTTTCGTGTAGCGGACGTAGGCGGGACTGTGGAGTTAATACCTGTTCGGCCAATGAAGGAATATCGAGGGATATTGAAAGGGGTCTTGAGCGATACTGAGATCGAGCGAGAGGACGACCGTTTATGAGCGGTTTGAATCTGGTTGACTCGTCGGGCTGGCTTGAGTATTTGACCGGCTCAGATCGTGCGGGGCTATTCGCATCGGCGATCTTGAGATCAGAAGATCTCATCGTACCGGTTATCAGCATTTACGAAGTTGTAAAAAGGGTGTTACGCGAGGGCACCGATAGCCATGCGAAAGAGGCCGTACAGGCCATGACAAAAGGCAGGGTCGTCGATGTGGATCTGTCAATTGCACTTGGTGCTGTCCGCTTCAAACTTCCAATGGCGGATAGCCTGATCTACGCAACGGCCAAGGAATTTGGCGCAACGCTTTGGACGCAAGATGCAGATTTCAAAGACTTGCCGGACGTGCGGTATTTTGCCAAGTAGGCGTAAAAATACTGGACTATCAGCCATTTGCTATGAAGAAATTAGCGCTACCTACTCCGGGCGAATTGCGTTCGGAAGATTTTCTTAAACCAATGGGCATAAGCCAGTATCGGCTTGCAAAAGAAGTCGCCGTACCGGCACAAAGGATCGGCGAGATCGTTGGGTGCAAATGTTCGATCACGGCCGATACCGACTTGCGTCCATGCCGGTTCTTCGGCCTATCCAACGGCTACTGGCTTTGCGCTCAGGTGGCTCACGATATAGAGGTAGCCGAACGAAAACTCAGCATCAAGCCAAAGCGGATCAAGCCGTGGTTACCGCAGACAGTTGCATGATGCGTCCGACTCTAAAATCTACGCTTGTATTTGCAGGAGATATAAGAATTAAACTTTTGTATTTGATGTTAGCTTGCTTTGTCTCAGTCGCGTTGGTGAATTCGGTTGCTGGACAAACGACCGTTCCGCCAGGGGAAAAGGCCATATCATTAAAGGTCGGACAGGTTTGGAGTTACAAAACCCGGCCAAATGAACCGACTTCAACCTTCGTAGTTGTAAAAATAGATCGGAATCTTAAATATGGAACCATTGTTCATATCGCGGTTCGGGATCTCAAAATGAAAAATATGAGCAGTCCTAACGGTATCAGCGACAAGATCAGTCACATGCCGTTCTCGGAAGATGCCATTCGTCAAAGTCTAGTTAAGCTCCTAAAGGAAAAGGCAGAACTGCCGGATTTCGAAGAAGGCTATAGATTGTGGAAAGAGGCTTTTAATCAGGAACGCGCGGGCTTCTATACAATTTCCGTTGCCGAAGCTGTTGGAATAGCAGAGAAAACCTTGAACCAATAGGTGACGCAAATTTCACTGGGTTGCAAATTTCCAAAGGGTTCGCACAGTCATCAAGGTTCGGATTGCTGCAAGTATGAATTCTTGCGATCAGTCCCGAAGGGACGACCGGCAATAGCCCGGCGATTTATCGCTGGGAATAGGGAGCGCGATTGCCGAGTCCCGCAAGGGACGGCTGAAAATGAATTAGGCAGTGCGATCAGCCGTCCCTTGCGGGACTTGCTCTTTACAGGTCGGCGTACCCAGCGATGAATCGCTGGGCTATTTTCAATTGCCCCTTCCAGGTCAAAAAGACGGATATCACACAGCACTAATCTATCCTGCTACATTCTTAGACATGGAAACTTAAGGCATTATATCCATGCAACAGCCGATGCGGACGGATTTTACACTAACCCCGAACTACGAACACGCTCGCGAACTTGTCCTGCGACACGGCTGGAACACTACTTGTTTTCAGATCGTGAATCCTGGGATCGAATATTGGTTTGGCGGTGACGGCGAATCGGTTGTGGGGTATGTTACGTCGGGGAAGTCGCGGGTTGTGGCGGGTGCTCCGGTTTGCTCGGACGCGGATTTGGCGGCGGTTGTTGAGGCTTTTGAGAGCGATGCGAGGACTGACGGGCTGGGCGTTTGTTATTTTGGGGCCGAGGCGCGGCTTGAGGCTGTGCTGCGGGACTCGAAAGAGCATGCCCGCGTTCTGCTTGGGGCACAGCCGGTTTGGCATCCGGCAAATTGGGCAGAGATAATGGCTGGCCGGGCATCGTTACGAGCACAGTTTAACCGGGCGCGAAATAAGGGCGTGACGGTCAGCGAATGGAGCGTTGAGCGGGCGACGAACAATCCGCTGCTTCACGAATGTCTTGCGGCGTGGTTTACGCTCAAAGGCCTGCCGCCGCTGCATTTTGTGATCGAGCCGG
>JADLDC010000301.1 GCA_020846885.1 Acidobacteriota bacterium
CAATTCCGTCGTATCCTTCTCTCATAGCGTATCCTCCTTCGGTCCCTTTGACCGTTTTGTTTTTTCATCAAAACAAGGATACGCTATTTTTCATTTACCCTCTTCCACAACTTTCGATACTAGCTCAAAACAGCCGACGTTTTTGATCAGATTCTTGACAGCGTATGCTTTGACGAAAGTGACTTGCCGTAGTCGGACCGGATACTCAGATGATATTTGAGGTCGTTGACAAGATCAGGAATATAGAGATTATCGCGATTGGTAGCCGCATACGGGAGATTGGTCGCCTCCGAAAAGAGTTCGGTCCCGGAAGATGGCGAAAGTTAAAGGGTGAAACAAGTGTCCGACTAATTAATGGAAAAATTCGCCATGTCGAGGTACATTGGTATGAGGCTCACGGAATCGGGCGTAAGAAAATGAAGATCAAACGCTATCTTGATTAGGTTTTATGAAAGAGATCGATCCCAAACCACAGTTTGTAGTATGTGTTAAGAACGAAAGTTGTTCGGACCTTGAACTCCGCAAGGTTTACGAAGTTCTGCCCGATCCGAAAGCGGCGAAGGATGATTACATTCGAATAATCGACGAATCCGGCGAGGATTATTTGTATCCGGCAAGTTATTTTTATCCGGTAAAGCTTCCAAAAGTGGTCCGTGAAAGTTTCAGAATAGCCGCGTAATTGTCGTCTGTATTCGCAGCGAACGCATCGATTGGTTCACGTCATTCCGACCAGTTTATCAACTGCGCTTACCTCAAACAGGCACCGATCAAGTCAAGAACATCTTCCACGAATTCTTTGGTTCCGCGCTCGACGAATTTTGCGTGGCGGACTGCGTGATCTATTGATTTCACCTGCTCAACCATAACGAAGCCTGTTAACGAGGAGTTGCTCGGTACGGCGAGGTGGAACGGGAAGTTTCGGTCCGTGTTCGTGATTGGGCAGACGATGGCGAGGCTGGGGTGTTTGTTGAAGAGGTCGTTTCTGACGACGAGTGCGGGACGGCGGCCTTTTTGTTCGTGGCCGGCTTGCGGGTCAAAAGAAAGCGTCGTCGCCAACGTCGATAGACTTATAAAGCCTGGGGGTGCAATGAGCGGAGCGAATGGAACCCCAGGACGGTCGCGTAAAAATTCTATCTCGCTGAAACCGACAGACAAACGTGCGCCAGTGGTTGCTCGCCTTCAGCGAGCGGGAATTCGCGGCTACGTACCCTGGGATTTCGCCGAAGCGGGCTTCATCCCAGGCTTTATACGTTCATTGCCGTTGGCGACACAGAGCGGCCTTATCCCAGGCATTATAGGTTCGTCGCCGTTGGCGATAAAGACTTGTACATCCCTACAAACCACTAAGCGAGTGGCAATAAGTACGGTCTTCTCTACCTCTACGGATACCGCGAAAAACTGGCGATATTACGAACATTCCCGCCTTAAGAACGCTTTCGATTGTCATGGTCACAAAATCACGCACTTAGCCAATTCTGTCGGTCGGTCGGGCAATTGAGCCCCTCGTTAGGCACAAATATCCCTGTCAAGGGCGCAGGTTAGCCCCTGTTTGACTACTGCGTATTGTACGTTTATTCGATTCTTTCTCGCCTCCGGCACGCTATTGTTTTCATACTTAAGAGACGATTTTCATACTTAAGAGACGATTTTGCCCTGATAGAGAGCCGTGTGGGACGGAAGTGCCGTTCGCGTGGGCGCAGATTGGCTTACAGGGGAACCTAAACTTCGCCGCATTTTACGCCGCAATGGTGTTGCCGCGGTGTCTCATTGCGAGACTTCCCTGTCGGGTTATCGGTGGTCAAACCACTGAGCTGCAGAGCTATGTCGGTATTGATCCATGATCTCGAAAACCGCAAACAGGCGCTAAATCAAAACGGACATTTGGATGCCCACAAATCAAACTCCTAACGGAAATATGAGTTCCACGGATGCGATCATTATTTCCTCCCTTGCGAAATTGGATGGAATCGCCCTTGGGATTTCAGTCGGGCTGCTGTCCGGAATGCTTATTTTCGTGGCCACTAATGTCCTCATCTACAAAGGCGGCGAGGTTGTTGGTCCTAATCTTGCCCTTCTTAGCCAGTATTTCGTCGGGTATGAAGTATCGTTTGGCGGAAGCATCATCGGGCTCATTTATGGAATGATCGCAGGCTTCATACTCGGCTGGCTGATCGCGACGATCCGAAATCTGGTCCTGTCGGTCTATATGTTCATCCTGCGGCTGAAAGGAAGTTTATCAGCCGTGAACGACTACATTGACAATCCGTAGATCTCTCAACATCCCAATGCACGAAGTAACCCAAAAGAAGGTGGTAATAATCGGGGCCGGGCCGGCCGGACTGACGGCGGCTTATGAACTTTGTAATGAGGGCATTCAGTCCGTCGTCCTCGAAAAAGATAATGTGGTCGGTGGAATTTCGCGCACCGTCAATTACAAAGGCTATCTCTTTGACATTGGCGGGCACCGGTTTTTTACCAAGGTCAAGGCGGTCAATGATATGTGGCTCAAGGTCCTTGGTGAAAAGCGGTTCCTTCGACGCTCTCGGCTGTCCCGGATCTACTACAACAAGAAATTCTTCTTTTATCCGCTTAAGGCGGCCAACGCTCTTCTTGGACTCGGCTTGTGGAACTGTATACGGATGGTGGGCAGCTACGCCAAAGCGCAGATGTTCCCGATCAAACCTGAACGCTCGTTCGAGGATTGGATCAGCAACCGTTTCGGAAAGCGTCTGTACAACACGTTCTTCAAAACGTACACCGAAAAAGTTTGGGGAATGCCGTGCAGCGAGATATCCGCCGACTGGGCCGCCCAGAGGATCAAAGGGCTTTCACTAGTCGCTACTATCAGAAACGCATTGCTCACGAGCCAGGTCAAACAGAAGGGCGAAGTCATCAAGACACTGATCGACGCGTTCGATTATCCGGAAAAGGGCCCGGGAATGATGTGGGAGATCGTGGCCGATGACATTCAAACACGTGGAAGCGAGCTGAAGATGGAATCCAACGTCGAGAAGATCTACTGGACCAGTGGCCGCGTGACGGCTTTGGAGGTCGGGATCAACGGGACGCGAGAGCGAATCGAAGGCTCAGATTTTATCAGCAGCATGCCGATGCGCGAACTCGTTAGAAAGATGGAACCTGCTCCGCCGGCCTTTGTGTTGGAGGCAGCCGACAAACTTGGCTATCGCGACTTTCTGACGGTTTCCCTGATAATCGACAAGCCGGACCTGTTTCAGGACAACTGGATCTACATTCACGATTCCGACGTTAAGGTAGGCAGAATTCAAAACTTCAAGAACTGGAGCCCGAGCATGGTTCCTGATCCGAACAAGACCTGCCTCGGCCTGGAGTACTTTTGTTTTGAAGGCGATGGCCTTTGGACCATGACCGACAACGACCTGATCGCTCTTGGCGTGAAGGAACTGGGCCTGCTCGGACTGATCGATCCAAAAGATTTCGAGGACGGATCGGTAGTCAGAATGCCGAAAGCATACCCGGTTTATGACGACGTTTACGTCGATGCGGTTAACACGATACGTGAGTTTTTGGCGGGAATGCCAAATTTGTATCTTGTCGGCCGGAATGGCATGCACAAGTACAACAACCAGGACCACTCAATGCTTACCGCAATGCTATCAGTCAAGAATATTCTGGGCGCGAACTATGACGTCTGGGGTGTGAATGTAGATAATGAGTACCATGAAGAGATCACCGAACAGGAAGGGAAAGATCTCGCGATCGTGAGCTCGACTCAGCCATTAGTGCCAAAGAGAATTGCATAGCCCGATGTCTATACAAAACCAAGTTGATCCGTCGTACTCAGACTTGGAGTACTCAGAAAATAAGCCGACCGTACCGGAAGAAGAGATCATCCGCAGGGCCGTTGTGCGGCTAAACGGACATATTCTTGGTTTCGTGATCGGGCTGATCGGAGCTCTGGGGATATTTGCAGCCACGAATTTTCTAGTATTCAAGGGCGGCGAGGTCGTCGGTCCGCATTTAGGGCTGCTTGATCAGTTTCTACTTGGCTATTCGGTCTCGTTTGTTGGCAGTCTGATCGGGGCCGTATACCTTTTTGTTACTGGCTATATCGTTGGCCTCTTTGTTGCGTTTGTATATAACTGGGCTGCCTCCTTTCGTTCAAATTAGATAAAGCGAAAAGGACCATATTGGTGGCGGGTGCGTGCGGCATTGCATCCGCCAGCGTTCGCGCATACGTGCAAATAGGAATCGACGCATGCTGTTGGGGTAATCGGAGAGGCTTCGGACGCTTCACGAGAGAGTTGCTCCAGGCCCTGCTCGAGATCGACGGCCGCAACGAATATCTCTTTTTTATTGACAGCGAGACTACTGATGTTGATGACATTCCGGAGCGGGTAGAAAAGGTCACAGCAAAAACTGAGTTCTCCCAGGTCAAAGCCGCTGCGGCCGGCGGACGGCGGTCATTGTCCGACGTTTGGGCAATGAGCCGTGCGGTGTCGAAACACAAAGTTGACGTATTTTTCTTTCCTGCTGTTTATTCGTATTTTCCGATCTTCAATCGGACCAAGGTTTTGCTGACGCTTCACGATGTAATTGCGGACCATCATCCGGAGCTGATATTTCCGAATGCAAGATCAAAATACTTATGGAAGTTGAAGCAAAGAGTCGCGATCGGCCAGGCGGACCTGATCGCCACGGTTTCCGAAAATTCGAAAAAACAGATCGTGGATTATTTTCGGTTGCCTGAATCAAGCCTGAGGGTAATCTCCGAGGCGGCGCGCCCGATCTTCAAAGTGCTGCCGACGAACAACGGATTCGTTTCGACGCTCGGTCATTACGGGTTGGTTCCCGGTGAAAAGTTTTTGCTGTACGTCGGCGGTATCAGCCCGCACAAGAATCTGAGCAGGCTGATCGACGCATTCAAGGAGATCGATGATTCGAACGATACATTGAAACTGGTCCTGGTTGGCGATTACAAGGATGACCCTTTTTTTTCGGCATACCCGCAGTTAAGCACTCATGTGGCGAATCTCGGATTGAACGGCAAGGTAGTATTCACGGGATTTGTTCCGGACGAAGATCTTGCGTATCTTTACAACGCCGCGACACTTCTGGTTTTCCCTTCGCTGGAAGAGGGGTTTGGTTTGCCCGCAATAGAGGCAATGGCCTGCGGCACTCCGGTCGCCGCCAGTCGTGCCGGCTCCCTGCCGGAAATACTGGGGCCGGTCGGCCGTTTCTTTGATCCGCTGAACGTGACGGACATGTCGCGCGTCATTCGAGAGGTTCTCACGGATGAGCCGCTCCGGCAACAAATGAGATCGGACGGCCTTAAGAGGTCCAAAAGTTTTCAATGGCAACGGGCCGCTGAAGAGACGCTTTCGATCTTTGAAGAACTCCATAGAAATTGATGCAACAGCCGCTGCGATTCTGCATGGTCTCGACCTTCTATCCGCCATATAGTTTCGGCGGTGACGGGATGCATATCTATCGGCTGTCGAATGAGCTGGCTCGCCGCGGCCATTCCGTGGATGTGTTCCATTGCGAAGACTCATTTCTACTTATGAACGGCGGCCACCCGACCGCGGGGTTTCCAAATCACGAACGCGTAACATTGCGTCCGCTGAAAAGCGGAGTTGGGATGCTGTCGCCGTTGATCACTCAGCAAACGGGCGTGCCGTTCCTTAAACGTGAGTTGAAACGGGCTCTCGAAGAAGAAAAATATGACGTTGTCCACTACAACAACATGTCGCTTATCGGTATCAAAGCGTTGAGTTATGGGTCAGCTATCAAGCTTTATACCACCCATGAACATTGGCTTGTGTGCCCGATGCATGTTTTGTGGAAATACAATCGTGAGGTATGCGTTGAGAAAAGCTGCTTTCGGTGTCAGATTCGCGGAAAACGTCCGCCGCAACTTTGGCGCAAAACCGGCCTGATGGGTCGAATGTTGAAACATGTCGATTGTTTCCTTTCTCCCAGCCGATTTACCTTGCGTAAACATCTGGAAATGGGATTGGATATCCCGATCAGGCACATGCCGTATTTCCTGCCGAACCCGGTTGAAGCAAGATCAGGGCAGAGTAAACAGCCGGATCGCCTACCCTATTTTCTGTTCGTCGGGCGTCTCGAATACATCAAGGGTGTTCACAATTTGATCGACGTGTTCAGGAAGCGAACGGACATTCGATTACTGATCGCCGGGGACGGTGAATTCCGAGGAAAACTCGAGAAGCAGGCGGATGGCTGTGCGAACATTGAATTTTTGGGGCGGCTTGGTCAGAGAGAGTTGGCCGATCTTTATCGCAATGCGACGGCGGTGATCGTTCCATCGATCTGTTATGAGACGTTTGGCATCATTATCATCGAAGCATATTCACACAAGACCCCCGTGATCGTGAACGACATCGGCGCCCTGCCGGAAGTCGTTGAAGACAG